>USHH01000164.1 GCA_900554345.1 uncultured Bacteroidales bacterium
GGAGCCGGAGCGTGAGTGGCTAGTGAAGAATATCGCGGAGACCGGCGAGCAGGTGGTGCTGGCCGACAGCACCCGTGCCGCGCGCCTCACCCAGGGCGCTGTGTCGCTCACCGCCGCCGGCGACTCCCTCTGGGGCACCGTCGTCGTCGACGGCACCACCCTACAGTGGCGCGACATCGAGGCCGGCGACCTCCGCAAGATGAGCGCCCTCCAGCAGCGTAAGGCGGTCGAGGCCGTGAAGGCCCTCAGCAATTCCGTGGGCCGATACGGCCGCTTCGCCCGGTTCCTCACCGGCACCGACCGGACTGTCACCCTTGAGAACGAGGCCGTGAAGCTCGAGCTCAGCGCCCTCTCCGGAAGCGTGACGCGCGCCGAGCTGAAGAAATACGACACCGAATACAACGCCGACGAGACCGATAAGACCAAGCGAAAGGTAGTGGTGTTTGAGAAAGGCACCAACACCTTCGACTTCCAGCTGCCGCTGCCGCAGGCCGTGTCGACCTCCGAGCTCTACTTCAATCCCCGCGTGGTCAACGACTCCACGGTGCTGATGACCCTCGACCTGGCTCCCGACGCCTACTGGGGTATACAGTACACCCTTCCCAAGGGCGACAGCTACGTGGTCGACGTGAAGATCGTGCAGCGCAACATGGCCGACATAGTGCAGAGCAATGTGCGCACCCTCGGCTTCAACTGGAGCCAGGAGGTGAAGCGCCAGGAGCGCGGCCGCATGTTTGAGGAGCGCAACTCCGCCCTCTACTACAAGTTTGCCGGCGGTTCAGTGGAAAACCTCAAGGAGAACGACAACGACAGCGAGGAACGCAAGGCCAAGATCAAGTGGATCGGCTTCAAGAACCAGTTCTTCTCCACGGTGATGGTGGCAGGCAAGTCGTTCAACACCGCCGACTTCCAGAGCACGGTGGTCAAGAATTCCGACTACCTGAAGAACATGGCCACCCAGGCCGTGGTCAACGACTACGACTGGCGCGCCGCCAACCCTGCATCGTTCAGCCTCTTCATCGGCCCCAATCTCTACCCGCTGCTGTCGCATCTCGACGACGAGATAGATGCCGGCGAAGACCTGAAGCTCACCAAGATGATTCCCCTCGGATGGCCGATATTCCGCTGGATCAACACCGGAGTCATCATCCCGATATTCAACTTCCTCGGCTCATTCGTCTCCAACTACGGCATCATAATCCTGCTGCTCACCATCTTCATCAAGCTCGTGCTCTTCCCGCTCACCTACAAGAGCTACAAGAGCCAGGCGCGCATGAGGATCCTCGCCCCCGACATCAAGGCCATAAATGAGAAATATCCGGGCACGGAGAACGCCATGACCCGACAGCAGAAGACCATGGCCCTCTACTCTAAGGCCGGCGCCAACCCGATGAGCGGCTGCCTCCCGATGATGCTCCAGATGCCTATCCTTCTTGCGATGTTCAGCTTCTTCCCCTCCTGCATCGAGCTCAGGGGACAGAGCTTCCTGTGGGTCCACGACCTCTCGGCGCCCGACGCCATAATCTCCTGGAGCGGCAACATCCCGCTGGTGACCGAGTATTTCGGCAACCATATCTCCCTCTTCTGCCTCCTGATGACAATCACCAACATCGTCTATACCCGCATCAACATGCAGAACCAGCCGGGCCAGATGCCGGGCATGAAATGGATGATGTATCTCATGCCGGTGATGTTCCTGGTGTTCTTCAACAACTACGCCGCCGGCCTTTCGTATTATTACTTCCTGTCGCTGCTCATCACCATCGCCCAGACCTACGCCTTCCGCTTCGTGATCAAGGAGGAGGACGTGCGCCGCACGATGGCCGAGAACGCCAAGAAGCCCCGCAAGAAGAGCGGCTTCATGGCGCGTCTCGAGGAGATGCAGCGCCAGCAGCAGCAGATGCTGAAGGAGCAGCAGCGCAAAGGGCGCCGTTGACGGCGGCGCCTTTCCCTCCTCGCCATGCAACGACGGCTACGATCCATACGCCTGCTTCTCGCCACGCTTTTCTTCGTGCTGGCGGCGGTGTATCTCACCATGAGCCGCCACGTCAATTCCGTGGCCGCCATGAGTGAGAAGGTGCAGATTGTGCCCTCGGCGCTCGGAGTGTCGATGGGAGTGGTGGCCGTGTGGCTTGTGGCCACGTTTCTTTTCGGGCGTGTCTATTGCTCCACGGTGTGCCCCATAGGGGCCGTGCATGACTTCGTCATCCCGCTGCGCCGCTGGATCCGGCCTCTCGACCGGCCGTTCGGCTATAAGCCTCCCACACGCGTGAGATGGCATATCCTGGCCATCTACCTTGTGGCCCTTGTTGCGGGGCTCGCGGCTGTGCCCCTGTGGCTCGAGCCCTGGAACATCATGCGCAATATCTGCCACTCGCTCAATCCCTCGGAGGCTGAGGCCCTCTGGCTCAACCTCGGCATCAGCTCCTCGGTGGGTATCCTCTCGGGAGTGGTGGGGCTGCTGCTCATCGCCCTCTGCGCCCTCTTCACCGGGCGCGGCTTCTGCACTTCCGTGTGCCCGGTAGGGAGCGCCCTGGCCCTCGTGGCCCGGCGTCCCGTGTGGCAGATCGCCATAGACCCCGACAAATGTATCAACTGCATGAAATGCGAGGAGGTGTGTCCGTCCCATTGCATCAAGGTGGCGCCCCGCGATGTCGACAACTCGCGCTGCGTGCGCTGCTTCGACTGTGTGGAGATATGCCCGAACGAGGCCGTCAGGTTCACGTCGTCGCGCTTCCGCCCCGCTTCCCCGCTGATGCGTAAAGTAAAGGAATCATAAGACTATGAGACAATATCTCGACCTGCTGCGCCATATCCTCGCCGACGGCCACAGGAAGGAAGACCGCACCGGCACCGGCACCATCTCCACCTTCGGCTATCAGATGCGCTTCGACCTCTCGGAGGGATTCCCTCTGCTCACCACAAAGAAGGTGCATCTCAAGAGCATCATCCACGAGCTGCTGTGGTTTCTGGCCGGCGACACCAACGTGAAATACCTTCAGGACAACGGCGTGCGTATCTGGAACGAATGGGCCGGCCCCGACGGCTCCCTGGGTCATATCTACGGCTATCAGTGGCGTTCCTGGCCCGACTACGACGGCGGCTTCATCGACCAGATGACGGAGGCCGTGGAGGCCATCAGGCACAATCCCGACTCGCGGCGCATCATCGTCAGCGCCTGGAATGTGGCCGACCTGAAGCGCATGAACCTTCCCCCCTGCCACGCCTTCTTCCAGTATTACGTCGACGGCGACCGTCTTTCGCTGCAGCTCTACCAACGGAGCGCCGACTGTTTTCTGGGAGTGCCGTTCAATATAGCCAGCTACGCGCTGCTCACCATGATGACGGCGCAGGTGTGTGGCCTGAAGCCGGGCAGCTTCATCCATACGCTCGGCGACGCGCATATCTACCTTAACCATCTCGAGCAGGTGCATGAGCAGCTGAACCGCGCCCCGCGACACCTTCCGCGCATGATCCTCAACCGGGATGTCAGGAGCCTCTACGACTTCCGGTATGACGACTTCCGCATCGAGGGCTACGATCCCTGGCCGGCCATCAAGGGCACTGTCAGCGTCTGAGCCGCGCCCTTCCTCTATACAGCAATAACCTATAAAAATATTTTGCGCCCTCTGCGTCTCCCGACGTAGAGGGCGCCATGCGCTTTAATTAACTGAGTTTATCAGTTCCCTAAAATTTTATTTACACCTAATTATCCATTTTTCACTCTAAAAAGCGAAGTGCTGCAGGGGGAGAGTCTCCGCCCCGTAGGCATTAGAATCGCTGCCACAGGACGCGGGGTCTGGCGCCTTTCGCAATGCAAAAATAATATGAAAAAAATTTTTTTGCAAAAAAAGGCTTAAAAAAGGGGGTAAAAATATAATGCAAACGTTTGAATTTCGTGCAATCGTTTTATTTGTCAAAAATATTATGAAATAAATTTGCATTTGCCATTCTTTAGCATTATCTTTGCATTGATAATCTCCCTCAAGTATGAAACGTGTAACAATAAAAGACATTGCCGAGCATCTCTGTATCTCGATTTCCACCGTCTCCCGGGCGCTGGCAAACGACATGCATATACGCAAGGAGACACGGGAGCGCATCTTTCAGATGGCCAAAGAAATGGGCTATCAGCGCAACCCACTTGCGGCATGCCTGCGCTCCGGGCGCACCAACTGCATAGGAGTAGTGGTCAACGAGATGATCACATCGTATGCCTCACAGGTGCTCCAGGGTATCCAGAGCGTAATGCATCTAAACGGCATTACCACCCTTGTCTCCAATTCCGACAATGACCCCGCCCAGGAGCGTCGAAACCTTCAGATTCTCGAGAACTCCCTTGTCGACGGCATTATTATTGCACACTGTCTCGATTCAAGCAACAATGATGAGTTTCTGCGCCTTCAGCAGAAGGGTATTCCCATGGTATTCATCGACCATGCTCCCTCGGGCATCGATACCGTCTGCGTCGGCGTGAATTCCTATGACAAGACCTTTTTCCTCGTCGACCATCTCGTGCATTCCGGCAAAAGGAAGATCGTGCACCTTCACGGGCCGTCGCAGATCGACGACTTCAACGATATGCACAAGGCCTACAGGGAAGTGCTTGCGAAACACCGTATCCCCTACGACCCGACGCTCGTGATGGAGACGCAGATCTCGCTTGAGAACGGACGCCGCATCGCCGGCCGGCTGCTTGAGGGCGGCGTGGACTTCGACGCCGTATTCGCATGCCACGACCTGCTTGCCATCGGAGTGATGAACCGACTTCACGACGCGGGGCTGCGTATCCCTGAGGATGTGGCGATCGCAGGCTTCTCGGGCTCCCACGTCTCGAAGCTCGTCTATCCCTCGCTGACCCCCGTCGAGCCACGGCTACATGACATGGGTGAGACGGCGGCAGCTCTCCTGCTCGAGAAAATCAGCCATCCCTCCATAGAGTCGAAAAAAGTGGTGGTCGACGCGGAAATCATGCTGCGCGGCTCGACGCATCCCGCAGGCATAGCCGATTAGCTGTCGCTCCCCGCTTTGCAGGCTCATAAGAAGCATAGGCCGTCGGGCT
>USHH01000165.1 GCA_900554345.1 uncultured Bacteroidales bacterium
CAGATAGAGCGCCAGCAGTATGGCGCCTCCTACGAATCCGGTGTCTTCCACTATGATGGAATAGATGTAGTCGGAGAATGCGAGCGGCAGGCGGGCGCTCTCACGGGAGTTGCCGGGGCCCTGGCCGAGCACTCCGCCGTTGGCCTGGGCTATCTTGGCGAATATCACCTGGCGGTTCTCGTCGGTAATCGGGTCGTCGGGATCCACTCCCTTGAGATGGCGATTGATACGTCCGATCCATGTCTCCGAGCGGCCGAAGCTCCCCCTCCCGCCGCTGGAGGCCACCGCCTCCGTGCGCCCGATCTCGTTGAACTCATCGTCCTGCTCCCTGTCGGATTTCACCATGTAGAGCACTCCGACCCCAAGCGCGTAGAGACAGAGCACCACGGCCAGCTTCTTGATGGGTATTCCTCCGATGATGAACATCGAGATGCTGACGCTCATCACGAGGATGGTGTTGGTCAGACCGTTGCGCCAGAGAAAAAGACCGAACACCATTACCACCAAGGCCGAGAAAACTATTCCTTTGTTGTAGACGCCGCCGCGACACTGGTTGCGCCCGAGAATCGTGGCCAGAAGCACCACCATCGCGAGCTTCGCGATCTCAGGAGGCTGTATGGTGAAGCCCGCGATGCGGATGGCGCGCTGCGCGCCGTTGATCTCCACCCCTATGAAGTTGGAGAGCACGAGAAGCACGAGCGACATCAGGGCGAAGAAGCTCGCGAAACGCGCTATGTAGCCGTAGTGTATCTTCTGAAGGCCGAGCACGCAGCCCAGTCCCACCACGAGGAATATGCCGTGGCGTATCAGAGGCATGTAGACGTTGGCTCCCGTCACCTCGGAGCTGGAGGCGCTGAAAAGCTCCACCACGGAGATGATGAGCAGCATGATGTATGTGCCCCAGATATAGGGGTCGGATTTACGGCGTGGCTGGCCCTTCGGGTCGCGGCCCCCGTCACGGCGGATGCCGGCGGCCACGCCGTCGATGGTTTCCTTGATCAGTATCCTGCTGTCGCGGAGTGTTTCTGTTGTGGATGGCATATCCGTGGCTTTTAGTTGTCGTGGCCTTCCGGGGCGGCCATTGCCCTTACGGCGGCCTTGAAGCGGTCGCCACGGTCTTCATAGCTGTTGAAGAGGTCGAAGCTGGCGCAGCATGGGGAGAGGAGCACTGTGTCGCCCTCCTTGGCCATCTCACGGCATTTCGCCATGGCTTCCTCGAGGCTGTGGGTGTCGGCCACCGGCACGATGCCGCCGAAATAGGAGACGATCTTGGAGTTGTCTTTCCCCATGGCCACCACGGCCCGGGCCTTCTCCTTTACAAGCGCCTCTATCTCGCTGTAGTCATTGCCTTTGTCCTTGCCGCCGAGAATCAGCACCACAGGAGTGGTCATGCTCCCGAGCGCATACCATGTGGAGTTGACGTTGGTGGCCTTGGAGTCGTTGACGTAGCGTACGCCGTCGACAGTGGCCACATACTCGAGGCGGTGTTCCACGGCCTCGAAGTCTTCGAGCGCCTCGCGGATCTTCTCGTCGCGGATATGGAGCACGGAGGCCGAGAGGCCGGCCGCCATGGAGTTATAGAGGTTGTGCAGCCCCGGCAGCGAGATCTTGTCGCGCGGAATCTCCCAGACGTCGCCGGGCACCTTGAACCTCACGATGCCCTCCTCCACGAAGGCGGCGCCGCCGTCTTCGGGATGCTCGCTGAAGGGGAGATGGAGCGCCTCGGTCTGCACGTGGCGCATCTGCTCCTTGATCACCGGGTCGTCGTTCCAGTAAATGAAGTAGTCGTCTTTGGTCTGGTTTCGCAGGATGCGGAATTTGGCGGCCACATAGTTTTCCATCTTATAGTCGTATCGGTCGAGGTGGTCGGGGGTGATGTTCATCATCACTGCGATGTCGGCCTTGAAGTCATACATGTTCTCGAGCTGGAAGCTGGAGAGCTCGATGACGTAGACGGCATGCGGGTCTTCGGCCACCTGGAGGGCAAGGCTCTTGCCCACGTTTCCGGCCAGACCGGCGTCGATGCCCGCCTCGCGCAGTATGTGGTAGGTGAGCAGGGTAGTGGTGGTCTTGCCGTTGGAGCCGGTGATACACACCATCCTGGCGTCGGTGTAGCGTCCGGCGAACTCAATCTCGCTGAGCACCGGGATTCCCTTGCCCACGATTTCGGTCACCATGGGAGCCGTGGGCGGTATGCCGGGGCTCTTTACGCAGATGTCGGCGTCGAGGATGCGCTCCGGAGTGTGGCCACACTCCTCGAAAGGTATGCCGCGCCGTTCCAGCTCCTCGCGGTATCGCTCCGCGATCCGGCCCGAGTCGCTTACCCAGACCTCCATCCCTTTCGCTTTGCCCAGCACGGCGGCTCCCACGCCGCTCTCTCCGGCGCCGAGCACCACTAATTTCCCTATCTTGGTATCGTGTGTCATATATCTTGCATTATCTTATTTTCAGTGTCACGAATGTTATGGCCGCCAGCAGGATGCCTACGATCCAGAACCTCACCACGATTTTCGACTCCGGAATGGGGTGGGACGGAAACTTCACCAGGCATTTGATGGTGTCGTCGCCACCCTTCTGGAAGTGATGGTGGAGCGGCGTCATCTTGAAGATGCGGCGTCCCTCGCCGCAGCGGCGGCGGGTGTATTTGAAATAGGCCACCTGCATGATCACGCTTATGTCCTCAAGGAAGAAGATGAGGCAGAGCAGCGGAATGAGCAGCTCCTTGCGTATCAGGATGGCGAAGACGGCGAGGATGCCTCCGATGGTGAGGCTTCCGGTGTCGCCCATGAAGACCTGGGCCGGGAAGGCGTTATACCACAGGAAGCCCACAAGGGCGCCGATAAACGCTCCCGCATAGACCACCATCTCCTCCGAGCCGGGGATATACATGATGTTGAGGTAGCCTGAATATATCATATTGCCGCCCAGATAAGCCATGACCGCAAGCGCCAGGCCTATGATCGCCGAGGTGCCCGCGCATAGTCCGTCGAGCCCGTCGGTAAGGTTGGCGCCATTGCTGACGGCCGTCACCACGAATATCACCACGGCCACAAACACGAGCCACCCCAGAGTCTGGGCGGTGTGCTTGTCTTTGATCCAGCTGGTCAGCCAGTTGTAGTTGAAGTTGTTGTTCTTCACAAACGGGATTGTGGTCTGGGGCGACTTCACGTACTGCGTCGAGTGCACCACCTCCGTCTGATGGCTGGCGGCATTCTCCACCTCGGTGTTCTCGCTCATCACCACGGCAGGGGAAAGCCACATCGTGATGCCCACTATCAGTCCCAGACCTACCTGGCCTGTCACCTTGTATTTTCCTTTCAGTCCGTCCTTGTTGTGGTATTTCAGCTTGCGGAAGTCATCGAGGAAGCCGATGGCTCCCATCCACACCGTGGCCACCAGCATCAGCACCATGTAGATGTTGGAAAGGTTACCCACGAGCAGGCAGGGGATGAGGATCGCCAGGATTATGATGATTCCACCCATCGTGGGGGTGCCCGTCTTCTTCATCTGCCCCTCGAGCCCGAGGTCTCTCACCACCTCGCCCACCTGCATTTTCTGCAGCCTGCGGATAATGGTGTGGCCGAACACGAGCGCTATGAGCAGCGCGAGCGTGAATGTGGCGCCTGAGCGGAAGGTGATGTAGCTCATGAGATGGGCGCCGGGGAAGTCGGATTCTATTATGTGTTGGAATAGCGAGTAAAACATTTGTCGGATGGATTGGTAGGGGAGATGTTGCTGTGTTTCAGAGGCGTGAGAGAAGCTCGGCGGCTACTTCGCGGTCGTCGAAATGATGTCGCACTCCGTTTGCTTCCTGATAGGGCTCGTGGCCTTTGCCCGCGATGAGTATCACGTTGCCGGGCTTTGCCATGGCCACGGCCATGGCGATCGCCTCGCGGCGGTCGGTGATGCAGAGCGTGCGGCTGAGCTCGTCGGCGTTGAGGCCGGCCTTCATGTCGGCGATTATGGCGTCGGGATCCTCGAAGCGGGGATTGTCGCTGGTGAGGATCAGCTGGTCGGAACGGCACGCGGCCTCCTGGGCCATCATCGGACGCTTGCCTTTGTCGCGGTTGCCGCCGGCGCCCACCACCGTGATGATCTCGCCCTGCGGGCCCACGATCTCCCTGATGGTGTCGAGCACGTTGACCAGGGCGTCGGGGGTGTGGGCGTAGTCGACGATGGCTGCCACCCCGGTCTTCGACATGAAAGGCTGGAAGCGTCCGGCCACAGGCACGAGACGGCTCATGTTGACTATCACCTCCTCAGGGTCGAAGCCCGAGAGGATGGCTGCGCCGTAGACGCCGGTGAGGTTGTAGGCGTTGAAGCGTCCTGTGAAACGCACCTCCAGCTCGCGTCCGTTGAGGGTCATCAGGGTGCCGTCGAGGCGCGTCTCAAGCACTCGCCCGCGATAGTTGGCGTCGCTGCGCAGAGAGTAGGTGAATACTTTGGCTTTGGTGTTCTGCGCCATATACCGGCCTGCCTTGTCGTCGATGTTGACCAGCGCGAAGGCGTCGGAGGGCAGCATGTCGAAGAAGGCCTTCTTGGCGTTCATGTAGTTTTCCACCGTGCCGTGGTAGTCGAGATGGTCGCGTGTGAGGTTGGTGAAGATGCCGCCGAGGAATTTGAGGCCCGCCACGCGTTTCTGGGCCATGGCGTGGCTCGACACCTCCATGAAGGCATATTCGCAGCCGGCGTCCACCATTCTGGCGAGCAGAGCGTTGAGCGTCAGCGGGTCAGGCGTGGTGTGGGTGGTGGGTATGGCCTCGTCGCAGACGTAGTTGCAGACGGTCGACAGCAGGCCGGCCTTGAAGCCCTCGAGCTTGGCCATCTCGTAGAGAAGGGTGGCGGTGGTGGTCTTGCCGTTGGTGCCGGTCACTCCCACCAGGCTGAGCCTGCGCGAGGGGTGGCCCCACCATGCGGAGGCGAGCCGGCCGAGCGCTTCGGCGCTGTCGGCCACCTTGATATATGTGATGCCACGCTCTATGGCGGAGGGGAGCTCTTCGCAGACGATGGCCGCCACATGGGCGCTCGCCACTACGGGGATGTATTTGTGTC
>USHH01000166.1 GCA_900554345.1 uncultured Bacteroidales bacterium
TGAAATAAGCGGGCTGGAGAATCGGTCTCCAGCCCGCTGTGGGTGTTATGGCGCCTAAGGCGCTTAAAGTATTTCTATCGGCTTATCCGGCCGTGAAGGCGAAGCGGATCGTGCGGCGGTACTCTTCGCCGGGACGCAGCGTCTGGCAGGGGAAATCCGCGTGGTTGGGAGCGTCGGGAAATCCCTGCATCTCCACCGCGATGCCGTCGTAGTCCTCATACGAGCGTCCAGAGCGGTTCTCGGGGCATCCGGCGAGCCAGTTGCCCGTGTATACATGCGCTCCCGGCTGGTCGCTGCCCACGCGGAGCACACGTCCCGAACCCTCGGCACGCAGCTCAACGATATCCTCCGTAAGCTTACCGGGCTCCCAGCCGTCTGCCACCCAGCAGGCGTCGTAGCCCTTGCCGTAGCGAAGCGCCGGGAAATCCTCGCGGATGTCGAGCCCCACGACCTTCGCGGAGCGGAAATCCATCGGAGTGCCCTCCACGGGCGCCAGCTCCCCGGTGGGGATCAGAGTGTCGTCGGTGGGCAGATAGCGCGAGCACTTCATCGCCATCGTGTGGCCCAGGGCGCTGCCGCTGTCGGCGCCGTCGAGATTCCAGTAGCAGTGGTTGGTGAGGTTCACCACCGTCGGCTTGTCGGTGACGGCCGATAGCGTGAGCGTCAGCACATTGTCATCGCTCCAGCGGTATTCGGCCACAGCCGTGAGGTTGCCGGGATAATGCTCTTCGCCGTCCTTGGCGCGGTAGGTGAAGCGCACCCCGTCGGGGAGCTGCTCGGCCTCCCAGATCTGGTTCTGGAATCCCTCCGGTCCTCCGTGGAGAGCGTTGGGGCCGTTGTTGACGGCCAGCTGGAAAGCCTCGCCGTCAATCTGAAACTTACCGAGCGCTATGCGGTTGGCGTAGCGCCCCGGCACCTTCCCCATGCAGGGGCCGTCGGCGATATATGAGGCGGGATCGGCGTAGCTCAGCGCCACGTTTGCGATCCTGCCATCACGGTCGGGCACCGACACCTCCGTGATGCCCGCGCCGAGCGTCGAGAGCTCCACGGCGCATCCTCTGGCGTTGACGATGCGGAAGAGCGTGATCTCGCCGCGCGGCGAGGGGGCCTTGCGAACAGTGGTCTCCATCGCTCAGAGCTCTTTGTCGGCCTTCACTTCCTCACCGTTCTCCTTCACCTTGCGGGCGCCGTCGGAGATCACCACGTCGTAGATCTTCGGCTCATGGCCGTAGCGGTCGTTGAAGCGGGCCACTACCTCCTCGATGAAGCGGTTGTGGAGGTCGTTGCGCACGAGGTTGATGGTGCAGCCGCCGAAGCCGCCGCCCATGATGCGGGAGCCGGTGACGCCGAGCTCGCGGGCCACGTCGTTGAGGAAGTCGAGCTCCTCGCAGCTCACCTCGTAGTCCTTGGAGAGGCCGTTGTGGGTCTCATACATCTTCTTGCCCACGGTCTCGTAGTCGTTGCGCACCAGCGCCTCGCAGACGTCGAGCACGCGCTGCTTCTCCTCGATCACGTATTTGGCGCGGAAATAGTCTTCGGCCGTGATGTCGCTCTTGATCTTGTCGAGGGCCTCCATCGTGGCGTCGCGCAGCGTCTCCACGCCGAGGGCCTTGGCCACGCGCTCACACGACTCGCGGCGGCGGTTGTAGGGGGAGTCGGCGAGCTCGTGCTTCACGCGCGAGTCCACAAGCACCAGGCTGTAGCCTTTCGGGCTGAAGGGGAAATACTCGTATTCCATCGAGCGGCAGTCGAGGCGCATCAGGTTGCCCTCGCGGCCGAATACGGAGGCGAACTGGTCCATGATGCCGCAGTTCACGCCGCAGTAGTTGTGCTCGGTGCTCTGGCCGATCTTGGCGAGCTCGAACTTGTCGATCTTGTTGCCGTTGAAGAGGTCGTTGAGCGCGAATGCGAAGCAAGACTCGAGGGCGGCGCTCGAGCTGAGGCCGGCGCCGAGGGGCACGTTGCCGGCGAAGACGGCGTCGAAGCCCTTCACCACGCCGCCGCGTTTCTGGATCTCGCGGCAGATGCCGAATATATAGCGTGCCCACGACTCTTTCGGGGCGTCCTCCTCAAGAAGGCCGAACTCCGCATACTGGTTGATGTCGATCGAGAAGACGCGCACCTTCTCGTAGCCGTTGGGACGGATGTCGGCCATGATCACCTTGTCGATGGCGCCGGGGAATACGAAGCCCTCGAGCTTTGGCGGGGGCGCGGGGGAATAGGAACCCGCCGTTGTAGTCGGTGTGCTCGCCGATGAGGTTGATGCGTCCGGCCGAGGCGTAGATCGTGCCCTCGCCGCCGAATCTCTCCTTAAACACTTTCTCGATGTTTTTCTGCATCTCTTCAGTTGTCATGGTTGTCTGCTTTAATTTTAAGATTGATATTCTGGTTTGTTTCTTTTGATTCAGTATAGCGGATGGAGTCTCACTCCACCGGGATCGTGAGCGTGGCGCCCTTCACTCCGGGAGCCTTGGCCTCGAAGGTCAGCGTGCCGCGGTGGTCGGCCGCCTGCACTATGGCCGTGGCCGCCCCGCTGAAGAGGTCCGTCTCCGGATTCTGGAACGGCCTCAGCGACGTCGGGTCGCCGTTGGCCGTGGCCCGGAAGCTCCCCGCGCCCTTCACGCTGAACCTTACCGTCCGCGTGTCGTCGGGCACTATGTTGCCGTCCTTGTCGGCCACCTGCACCGTTATGTAGGCGAGGTCGTCGCCGTCGGCCGTCAGCTTAGCCACGTTTGGCGTCAGCACCAGGTGGTGGGGCTTTCCGGCCGTGCGGATGCTCTTCTCGCCGGCCACTCTGCCGTCGGCGTTGTAGGCCACCACCTTCACCTCGCCCGGCTCATACACTGTCTCGTTCCACATCAGGCGGTAGCGGTTCATGTTGGAGCTGTCGTTCTTCTCGCGCACGCCCTGGCTGCGGCCGTTGATGAAGAGCTCGGCCTTCGGCGAGTCGGTGTAGACGAACACCGGCGTCACCTCCCCTTCGCGTCCCTTCCAGTTCCAGTGGGGCAGGATGTGGAGTGTCCTGTCCTTCCCGTTCCATTTCGAGCGGTAGAGGTAGTAGCGGTCCTTGGGTATGGAGGCGAGGTCGATGATGCCGAAGTAGCTGGAGTGCGACGGCCAGGCGTCGGTGTCGTAGGGCGACGGCTCGCCGAGGTAGTCGAAGCCTGTCCATACGAACTGCCCGATGTCGTAGGGGAGGTCGTCGGCGGCCGCGAAGTCATCGTCGGGGATATTGCTCCAGGAGCAGTATTCCACGTCGTATGAGCTGCTCTGGTTGCCGGGGCGCTTCACGTCGGCGGCTTTCTCCACAGGGAAGAAATACTGTCCGCGCGAAGACACCGTGGAGGCTGTCTCCGAGCCTAAGAGGATGTTCTGCGGCAGCTTCGGATAGGCGTCGGTGTAGCGGTGTACGCGGTAGTTGAAGCCGGGCACGTCGAGGGCCGCGGCGAAGCCGTTGTTGATCACGGCGTCCACCTGGTCCATGCCGCAGGTCACGGGGCGCGTCGGGTCCTCGCGGTGCACTATGTCCTGGAGGAAGGTGAGCTCCTGAAGCCCGTCGGGTGCCCATTGCGAGGGCACCTCGTTGCCGATGCTCCACATCACCACCGACGGATTGTTGCGGTAGTGGCGCAGCATGTTGACCATGTCTTTCTCGGCCCATTCGTTGAAGATCGTGCCGTAGCCGTTTTTCGACTTCGGGCGGAAGCCCCAGTCGTCGAAGGGCTCCAGCATCAGCATCAGGCCCATCTCGTCGCAGAGCTCCACGAGCTCCGGCGCCGGCATGTTGTGGGCCGTGCGCACGGCGTCGGCGCCCATGTCCTTGATGAGCTGCAGCTGGTGGCGCAGCGCCGACTTGTTGACGGCGGCGCCCAGCGGGCCGAGGTCGTGGTGGTTGCAGACCCCTTTCAGCTGGCGCTTCTCGCCGTTGAGGAAGAAGCCCACGCCGTCGCGCACCTCCACGCTGCGGATGCCGAAGCGCGTGGTGTAGCTGTCGGCCTCGCGGCCGTCGCGGCTCACGGTGGTGGTGGCGGTGTAGAGCGCGGGGCTCTCCGGGCTCCAGAGCTCCGGGTGCCTCACCACGAAGTTCTGCTCCAGGGTCTGCCCCGGATATATCTTATATGAGTGGGTGTCGGAGGCCACCTCCCTGCCGGCGGCGTCGCGTATCACGGTGGTCAGCTCCACGTCCTCCCCTTTAGTGGCGCCCTCGAGCTCGGTGGCGAGCTTCACGGTGGCGTAGTCTTTCGACACGTAGGGGGTGGTGATGCGTGTGCCCCACACCGGGATGTGGAGGGCGGAGGTCGAGACGAGATGCACGTTGCGGTAGAGGCCGGCGCCGGGATACCAGCGCGACGACTGGGGCGGGTTCTCGAGGCTCACCTCTACGGTGTTGGCGCCGGGATGCACGAGGCCGTCGAGATTGACGTGGAAGGAGTTGTAGCCGTAGGGCCAGTAGGCGGCGTGGCGGCCGTTGACGTAGACATTGGCGTGGCTCATGGCGCCGTCAAACACCAGGACGTTGCTTCGCCCTGTAGTGTCGGGGATGTCGATGGGGGTGCGGTAGAATCCCTTTCCCACATAGGGCAGGCCGCCGGTGCGTCCGGTCTTCCAGGTCTCCTCGGTCTCGCCGTTCTGCTCCACGGCAACCTTCTGGAGGTCGTTGCTGCGGTCGAACGGACCGTAGATGGCCCAGTCGTGGGGTATTGTCACATTGCGCCAGCTGGCCGAGTCGTTGGAGAACTGCCAGTCGCGTATGGCGGTCTCGCCGCGCTGGGCCTGAGCTGTCAGTGCCAGTGCGGTGAGCGATAACATAAGGGTAAATTTCATGCGGGAAATGATTCGTTTTCCGGAGTCTGTTTCCGGGAGTATTTTAAGAAAAAGGTAAAGCTGACGGCCTTTGTGGCAATCATTATGCAAATGTAGTGACAAAAGCGTGAAAATGCAAATATAAAATCAAAAAGATTATTAAAACGGCAAAAGGGCCGCACGCGGCTCTTGCGCCCGTGCGGCCCCTCATGGGGAAGGCTCC
>USHH01000167.1 GCA_900554345.1 uncultured Bacteroidales bacterium
CACGTCTATACATTCGACCTCACGTCGCTGTCGGAGAAGGCCACGGCGCTGATCAACCAGCATCCGGCCCTCATGCGCGTGATCGGCATAATCATGGACCGCAAGACCGGTCGAGCCGTCAACTGCGTCTCCTCGCTCAACCTCAACGGCGAGAGCGGAGTGGCCGAGGCGGCAATGGAGCAGCCCGTGATCGTGGAGACGGTATACTACGACCTCCAGGGTCGCCGTGTGGCACGTCCGGAGCGCGGCATCTACATCAAGGCCGACATCTACTCCGACGGCAGCTGCCGCACCAGCAAATACATCCGCTAATCCAACCACTGTCAATATACCTTAAGAACACAGACTGCAGCAAGGAGGCGCCCGACCCGGCGCCTCCTTCTGTGTATCGTTTGCAATTTTTTTTGCTCACCGCATGTTGCGGGAAAAACCAAAAATGGCTAAATTTGCATCCCGTTATGAAATACGGATTCGACAACGAGAAATACCTCCGCATCCAGTCGGAGCATATCAGGGAGAGAATAGAGAAATTCGGCAACAAGCTCTATCTCGAGCTCGGCGGCAAGCTGTTTGACGACTACCACGCCTCACGCGTGCTGCCCGGTTTCGAGCCCGACAGCAAGCTGAAGATGCTGCGTCAGCTGAGCGACAGGGCCGAGATAGTGATAGTGATCAGCGCCTTCGACATCGAGAAAAACAAGGTGCGCGGCGACCTGGGCATCACCTACGACATGGACGTGCTGCGTCTGCGCGAGGAGTTCACCAAGCGCGGCTTCATGGTGGGCTCCGTGGTGATCACCCACTACAACGGGCAGAGCAGCGCCGACGCCTTCCGCACGAAGCTCGACAGGATGGGAATCAAGACCTATGTGCACTACCTCATCGAGGGCTACCCCACCAACGTGCGGCTGATAGCCTCCGACGAGGGATTCGGCAAGAACGACTACATTGTGACGTCGCGGCCGCTCGTGATCGTGACGGCGCCGGGGCCCGGCAGCGGCAAGATGGCCGTATGCCTCAGCCAGCTCTACAACGAGAACAAGCGCGGCGTGGAGGCCGGATACGCCAAGTTCGAGACATTCCCCGTGTGGAGCCTTCCGCTGCGCCACCCCGTCAACATCGCCTACGAGGCGGCCACCGCCGACCTCAACGACATCAACATGATCGACCCCTTCCATCTGGAGGCCTACGGCGAGACGGCAATCAACTACAACCGCGACATCGAGATATTCCCCGTGCTCAACGCCCTCTTCGAGGGAATATACCGGGAGAGTCCCTACAAGTCGCCCACCGACATGGGCGTCAACATGGTGGGCTTCTGCATCAGCGACGACGAGGTGTGCCGCGAGGCGTCGAAAAACGAGATCATACTCCGCTACTTCCAGGCGCTCAACCGCCTGGCGCAGGGCGAGGGCAACGAGAGCGAGGTCGACAAGATCGAGTTCCTGCTCAAGCAGGCGGGCATCGACACCACCTACCGGCGCCCGATCGCGGCGGCACGCGGACGCGCCGAGCTCAGCGGACGCCCCTGCTCGGCCATCGAGCTCGCCGACGGCACGATCATCACCGCCGAGACCAGCGACCTCTTAGGCCCAAGCGCCGCGCTTATCCTCAACGCCATCAAGCATCTCGCCGGCATCGACCACCACGTGAAGCTCATACCCCAGGAGATGATCGCCCCCATACAGCAGACCAAGACAGAGTATCTGCGCAGCCGCAACCCGAGGCTCCACACCGACGAAGTGCTCGTGGCGCTCTCCGTGCTGAGCACACGCGACGAGAAATGCCGCAAGGCACTGGAGATGCTGCCGGAGCTGCGCGGATGCCAGGTGCACTCCACGGTGATGCTCGGAGAGGTCGACCACAAGATCTTCAAGAAGCTCGGCGTGGGCCTGACATGCGACCCGGCCCGCAAGAAGCCGAAGCTCTAACACCCGCATCGGGAATAGAGGCTGTCGATAATGCCGTCGGCCACACCCACCACCGGCACAACGATGCGCTCCGCCCTGACAAGGGAGGCCACGTTGAGGAAGATCTCCGCCGCGGGTATGATGACGTCGGCCCGGTCGGGACGCAGGGAATAGATCGACATGCGCTGCTCCACCGACAGCGGCCGGAGCAGATGATACAGGCGCGAGAGCTCTTCCACAGGGAACGAGCCCGGCGCCTCGTCTTTTACAGAGGCCATCTTGTAGAGCTTGTTGATGTTGCCGCCCGAGCCGATGATGGTCATCGGGCCGAAATCGGCGGCCAGCGAGGAAAGCTCGGTGTTGAGGCGCTCCCACTCGCGGGGACGCACCTTGCCGGTGAGCAGCCTCACGGTGCCGATGTTGAAGCTCAGCGAGCGGCGCAGCTCTCCGTCGGAAATGAAATTGATCTCGGTGGAGCCGCCCCCCACATCCACACAGAGGGAAGGGCCGAGGGTGTCGGCGAGCCCCGACTCCAGATGGTTGGCGTAGACGATGCGCGCCTCCTCCTCGCCGGAGATGATCTCTATCTTTATGTCGGCCTCCTTCTCCACCTCCTTTATCAGCTCGCTGCCGTTTTCGGCATCGCGCATGGCGGAGGTGGCGCAGGCACGCATCTCGTCGACCGAATAGATCTTCACGAGCTGACGGCACGCCTTCATGAACCGCACGAGGTTCTCCCCTTTCTTCGCCGACACCTTCCCCTTTGAGAAGACGTCGAAACCGAGTCGCAGGGGCACCCGGAGCAGCAGGAGCTTGCGGAGCGGGTCGGCGCCCTCGGGGGCGTCGGGATCGCACCGCTTTATGAGGAGACGGGCGGCGTTGGAGCCTATGTCGATAGCCGCGAAAGTATTGCTTTTCATAATTGATAATCCTTATATCATTGTTTGACAAGCCTGTAGGGACGTGCCTCCGGCACGTTTCCCCATCGGCATGAATAAATGCTGACCCTCAGGCGGTTGATACATGCCGGAGGCATGTCCCTACATAGTGGATTCCGTTTTAACTGCGTTATTCTTACTGAGGGCGAGGTAATGCTCGCGGAGTGCCTCCTGCGAGCGCAGAGGCGGCTCTCCTGTGACCATGCGGCAGATGCCCGAGCCGTCGGCCACGCGGGCATGGGTGTTGTCGGCCAGACCGAGGTCGATGGTGTTGATGACGTCGGCCTTTATGTCGGGGTCGAGCACCGGCGCCACCACCTCCACCCTGTTGTCGAGATTGCGCGGCATCCAGTCGGCCGAGCCTATGAACACCTTATCCTCTCCTCCGGCGCAGAAATGGAAGAGACGCGAATGCTCCAGATAGCGGTCGATGATGCCGACGGCGCGGATATTCCCGCTTATACCCTCCACACCCGTCACCACAGAGTCGTTGCCCCTCACGAGGAGATCGACCTTCACCCCTGCGGCCGAGGCGCGGTAGAGGGCGGTGACCATCTCCTCGTCGGTGATATGGTTGATCTTGATCCTGATGAAGGCCGGGAGACCTTTCCGGAGGTTGGCGATCTCGTCGTCGATGAGGCGCAGGAAGACGTCGCGCATGTGGTTGGGCGACACCATCAGCGCCCTGTAGCGCACAGGGTTGTATGGATGGCGGATGAAGGAGAACACCTTCTCGACATCCCTGACGATGACCGGATCGGCCGTCATCAGGAAATAGTCGGTATAGACGCGGGCGTTTCCCTCATGGAAATTGCCTGTGCCCACCACGGCGATATCCTTTCCTCCCCTCACGCCGATATGCACGATCTTGGAGTGGACCTTCAGCCCCTCGAGGCCGAAGAGCACGTTGACTCCGGCCTCCTGCATCTTGCGGGCCCAGGAGATATTGCTGCTCTCGTCGAAGCGGGCGAGGAGCTCCACCACCGCCGTGACCTTCTTGCCGTTGCGCGCGGCGCAGACGAGGGCCTCCACGATTTTCGAGTTCTTCGCAAGGCGGTAGAGTGTGATCTTGATATGGGTGACGGTTTTGGAGACGGCGGCCTCCTGAAGCAGGCGCACCACATAGTCGAACGTCTGGTAAGGCACGTGCACGAAGCGGTCTTTCTTCTCCACAAGCTGCATCAGCGAGCCCGTCTGCTTAAGCTCCGGCGGCACTGCGGGCGTCCAGGCGGGATAGCGCAGCGAGGAGAGGCCGAGGTCGGGAAACTGCATGAAGTCCTTATGGTTGTGGTATCGGCCGGACGGCTTCACGGTGTCGAGCTTGTCGAGGCGCAGCTTCCCCACAAGGAGCGAGAGGAGCTTCTCGGGCATCTCGTGGTCGTAGATCACCCGCAGCGCGGCACCCTTCTTCCGGCTCCCGACGGCCTTGGCTATCTTCTCGAGCGGGCCCACATGGAGGTCGTTGTCGATCTCCATCTCCGCGTCCTTGGTGAACTTGAACGAATATGCCCTGAAGGTGTCGTATCCCATGCCGGGGAAGATCATAGGGAGCGCCATCCTGACCACGTCGTCGAGATACATCACGCACCGTGTCTCACCGTCGTCGGGAAGCACTACGAAACGGCCGCACTGTGCCGAAGGGAGCTCGATGAGGGCGTAGTCGGTCTTACGGTCGGGCCCCGACATCTCCACGGCGAGATAGATGAGCGAGTCGCTCTCGCTGGAGAAACCCTCGAGCCTCGACATCCACACGGGCGAGACGAAGCCGGAGACCTTCGAGCGGAAGAAGCATTTCTTAGACAGCATCGCCCCGGCCATACGGAACTTGCGCGAGTGGCTCTCGGAGGGCGAATGTCCTTATCCTTATTTATATGACGTGTTGAGCCGGATGGTGGAATTGCCCGCTTTCCGGACAGAAGTTTCCGCACGGCCGGACGAACCGTGCGGAAAGGATACGGGAATGGAGCGTGCAGCCGATGTGCTCCGTGCGGACATCGGGCCGGCTTCGGTTTCCCGGTACGATGGCCGGGGACCATTGGTCGTGCGCGTGTTCAGTTTCTCCTATAAGAAGGGGATTCCCGAAGATACCAGCGGGAACGGAGGCGGTTATGTGTTCGATTGCCGCAGTACGCACAATCCCGGAAGATATGAACC
>USHH01000168.1 GCA_900554345.1 uncultured Bacteroidales bacterium
CCAGCCGATGCGGCGCGGCTCGCCATATTGGGCTTGAACTGCACCTTGCTCCAGTCGAGAGCGGGCAGCTTGAGGTCGATATAGTCCTGGAGAAGACGGGCCTGGTCGGGATTGGCCTCGGCCCAAGCCTTGAAGGCGGCGCGGCGCCCTGCCACGATCTTGCGGAGCTGCTCCTTGCGGTCGTCGTAGAGCTTCTTCACCTCCTCGCGGATCACCCATGCGTTGTCGGGGTCGCCGCCGAGATTCTCGACCGTCTTGGCGAGATCGGCGCCGGCGGCGGTGATCGGCTGGCCGTGGGTGGCGATGGAGCCTTCGAGCGACTTACCCTCGGCATCCACCACGCCACGGGCCATCACGGTGTGGCCGATGATCAGTGTAGGACGCTCCTTCTCCTCGCGGGCCACCTCAAGGGCGCCTGCCATGGCGAGAGGATCGCAGCCGTCGACCTCGATCACGTTCCAGCCCCATGCGCGGTATTTGGCGGCGGTGTCTTCCGAAGTCACCGCGTCGACCTTGGTGGAGAGCTGCACCTTGTTGGAGTCGTAGAACATTATCAGGTTGTGGAGGCCGAGCTTGCCGGCGATGCGGCCGGCGCCCTGCGAGATCTCCTCCTGGATGCCTCCGTCGGAGATGAAGGCGTAGGTCTTGTGGGCCACCACCTCACCGAAGCGGGCGGCGAGGAAGCGCTCGGCGATAGCGGCGCCTACGGCCATCACGTGGCCCTGACCCAGCGGGCCGGAAGTGTTCTCGATGCCGCGCTCCACGTCTACCTCCGGGTGACCGGGGGTCACACTGCCCCACTGACGGAACTGCTGAAGCTCCTCGATGGAGAACCTGCCGGTGAAGGCGAGGATGCTGTAGAGCATCGGCGACATGTGACCCGGGTCAAGGAAGAAGCGGTCGCGTGCAAACCATTTCGGGTCTTCGGGATCGTAGACCATGAAGCTCGAGAAGAGCACATTTATGAAGTCGGCCGCACCCATGGCGCCGCCTGGGTGGCCTGATTTGGATTTCTCCACCATCTCCGCGATGAGCACCCGCAGATTGTCGGCGGCGGAATTCATTGTTTTAACGTCCATATTCATCGATATTAGTTTAGTTCTTTAGATGACGTCGCGGATATCGTCGCCGGCGGGATTCTCCTCCTCTACAGGGATGTCTGTGTTGACGTTCCTGCAGCCGATCAGGGAGTAGAACAGCAGATAGCCGAGCATGGCGATCACGAGCCAGTAGCTGCCGATGTAGCCTACGCGGGGAGCGAGGGCCATATCCTGGATCAGAGGCATCACGCCGCCGCCGACCACGAGCATCATGAAGATGCCGGAAGCCTGCTCAGTGTATTTGCCGAGACCTTCCACACAGAGGTTGAAGATGCCGCCCCACATGATCGAGGTGCAGATGCCGCAGGCCGCGATGAAGTAGCAGAGCACGGGCACATTGACATTATCGACCGTCGTGGTTATGTCGGCGGGCATGAAGACCGCGATGAGCAGGAACACGATGGCCAGCGTGCAGACGCTGATCATCTGCATGCGGGTCGACACCCACTTGCTGACTACGGTGGAGAGCGTACGGCCCACAAGCATGAGCAGCCAGTAGATGGCCACGATGGAGCCGGCCACTGTAGCGGCGCCCTGCACGGGATCGCCGTTGGCGTCCTTAAGCTTGGAGATGTAGAAGTTCATCTCGCCCGGGATACCGATCTCGATGCCTACATAGAAGAAGATGGCGACGGCACCGAGCACGAAGTGGCGGAACGACCACGCGCTGTGGGTGTATTTGATTTTCCTGATGCCTGCGGCCTTGGCGGCTCTGGCACGCTCGAGAGCGGGCTCAGGCATCTTGACGGCGGCGATCACGAGGATGGAGAAGGCGAAGACGCCCATACCGATGAAGAGCAGCGGAGTGATGTCGGACATCGAGGTCTGGGGAGTGATGGTGCCGATGAGCACGCCGATGAGGAACGGTGTGAGGGTTGCGGTGAGCGAGTTGAGGGCGCCGCCGGCCTGGATGAGCTGGTTGCCCTTGTTGCCGCCGCCTCCGAGGAGGTTGAGCATGGGATTGACCACCGTGTTGAGCATACATACGCAGAAACCGCAGATGAATGCGCCAAGCAGGTAGATGATGAGGTTGAGGGCCACTATCTGGCCGTCGTAGGTGAACACGGCCACATCGGCTCCGCAGATGCTGCTGAGGTACTGCACGGCCAGGCCGACAACGCCGACCGCCAGAGCTATGAGCGCCGTTTTCTTATAGCCGACAGTGGTGAGCATCTTGCCGGCGGGGATACCCATGAAAAGGTAGGCGGCGAAGTTCATCATGTTGCCCATCATGCCTGCCCAGCTGTAGGTGTTGCCCCAGATGTTGCCGAAGGGAGCGGCCATATTGGTGACGAACGACACCATGGCAAACAGGAAGAACATCGTAATAATGGCAATGATGTTGCCATTATTTGCTTGTTTGGTTTGTCCCATTTTGATTAAGGTTGATTTAAAGGTTTATAGAAATGTTTATTGTTTTAAAGGTGTCGTCGGCCTGGGGCCGTTCAGTATTGCCTCGGGCCGAAGATGCTCGAGCCTATCCTGACTATTGTGGCTCCCTCCTCCACGGCAATGGGCCAGTCGCCGCTCATGCCCATCGAGAGCATATCGAATCCCCTGAGGTCGGGAGTCTCCTCGGATATCCGGCGGAATACGCCCGCGATGGCTGCGAAATCGGCACGCACGCGTGCCGTGTCATCGGTGTTGCTTGCCATTCCCATCACTCCGCAGATATGGGTGTTGGTGAGGCTCTCGAAGCGGCGCTCGCGGAAATACTCAAGCAGCTCCTCGGGATAGAATCCGAACTTCGTCTCCTCCCTGGCCACATGCACCTGCATGAGCACGCGGGTAGTGACACCGGCGCGCGCCGACTCTGAGTCGATGAGCGAGAGGAGCCGCTCGGAGTCGACGCTCTCGATCATGGCTGTCCTGCCGATGAGCTGACGCACCTTGTTGGTCTGGAGATGGCCGATGAAATGCCAGCGGATGTCGGCCGGAAGAGCCGGCTCCTTGGCAAGCAGCTCCTGCACTCGGCTCTCGCCGAAGCAGCGCTGTCCGGCCTCGTAGGCCGCACGGATATCGTCGGCGGGATGGAACTTCGACACCGCGCAGAGCGTCACGCCGCCGGGGATGTCGCGACGGAGCTCCGCGATGCGCTCCATGATGAACTGGTCTCTCTCGGTCATGACTCGGCGGGGGCGGCGGATGAAGTGGAATCGAGCTGGAGCGGGAAGACATCCATCAGGGGAGTCTCGGCCACAGATGCAATCTCATAGTCGGCGAGCGTGCCCTTCATACCCTCCTCGAAGGCGGCGATGGCGTCGGTGAGCGAGCCGGCCTGCACGAGGATGAAGGAGGCCGATTTCTTCTCGACACCGCTCTTCTCGTCGAGGGTGACGAAATTGACCTTCACCATATAATACCTGTCGGCCGAGTCGCGGCTGTCGAAGAAAATCTCTGAAATCTTTGTCTTTTTCACGGCGGAGATGGTGAACTCGCCGGATATGAATGGGGTGATGGCCTCGATAATCCGGGCCTCAGCCTCCGTGAAAGTGAGTGCGTCGACGAGATACGGCTCGTTGACTTTCTTGACGGCGCCGTTCTCCATCATTTTGTCGTAGCGCACTTTAGTCTCAAACCACAATGCCATTTATCAAATGAGGTTAGTTTATGTATTACAATCGGGGAATGCCGCCTGCGGCATTATAGGCACAAAGGTAATCATTTTTCCACAAACATATCGCGAAAAGATGAAATAAAACAAAGAAAGGAAAAAATCGGGTGAAAATCCAAATAATTTCGACTTATTGGCGGCGGAATTGAAAAAAGTTGTTAAATTTGCCCTTATGAATCCGGCATCCGACGAAACACGGACTAAAGAGAGGGAGAGCCTGCCGCTGCGGGTGTGGCGCTTCTATTACGAGGGATTCCGGCAGATGACTGTCGGGAAGACCCTCTGGCTCATCATCCTGGTGAAGCTCTTCATCTTCTTCGTGGTGATGCGGCTGCTCTTCTTTCCCGACATCCTCAAGCGCGACTTCGACAGCGACGAGGAGCGCGCCGCCCACGTGAGACACGAGCTCACCACCCGCTGAGACACTGCGAGAACCCTAAAATAAATCAACAAACTTAAACACTTAACCATATTATGAATGATTTAATGACGGTAGTTGACTGGTCGCGATGGCAATTCGCGCTCACGGCCATCTATCACTGGCTCTTTGTGCCGCTGACCCTGGGCCTCTCGCTCATAGTGGCCATCATGGAGACCATCTATCTGCGTACCCGCAGCGAAAGCTGGCTGGCAGCGACGAAATTCTGGATGACGCTCTTCGGCATCAACTTCGCCATCGGAGTGGCCACCGGCATCATCCTCGAGTTCGAGTTCGGCACCAACTGGAGCAACTACTCATGGTTTGTGGGCGACATCTTCGGCGCCCCGCTGGCCATCGAGGGGCTGCTCGCCTTCTTCATGGAATCCACCTTCGTGGCCGTGATGTTTTTCGGATGGGGAAAGGTGGGCCCGAAGTTCCATCTCGCCGCCACATGGCTCACCTGCATCGGAGCCTCGATCTCCGCGCTCTGGATCCTCGTGGCCAACGCCTGGATGCAGTATCCCGCCGGAACAGAGTTCGACCCGGCACAGATGCGCAACGTGATGGACAACTTCTGGGCGCTCTTCTCCACGATCGCCGTCAATAAATTCTTCCACGCCACCTTCAGCGGCTGGGCCCTCGCAGGCGTCTTCGTGATCGGCGTGAGCTGCTGGTTTCTGCTTCGCGACTCCAACCGTCCCTTCGCCATCCGCTCCATAAAGACGGGCGCCTGGACAGGGCTCGTGGGCCTGCTGCTCACCATGTGGACCGGC
>USHH01000169.1 GCA_900554345.1 uncultured Bacteroidales bacterium
TGGCCGACGGCAAGGCATGGTATGTGCCCGCCTCGTATGCCGAAGGGAAGGCTTTCGTGCTCGACCTCATGGCGCGCCCCGATATCGAGAAGGTTACGCCGGCCTCGAAGCGTGACTACGTGGTGGCCTCGTGTGCGAGAGGCGACTCCGAGACGCCGCTCGTCAATTTCTACGATGTCTCGCTCGCCTACTATCTTCTCCAGCCCGACCTGCGCAACACCGTGGAGGGGGCGGCCCTGGCATACCTCCGCTACGAGGCGCTGCCGCTACCCGGCGGCAAGAGCGAGAAGACGTTCTCGCCGCTTAAGGCAGGCGTCGCTCCCCTCTCCGAATGGGCATGCGAGCAGGCCATGCTCTCGCTCATGCTCCGCGACCCCCTGCAGGCCGAGGTTACCTCGCAAGGGATGGACAGCCTCCTGAAAGACATCGAGATGCCCCTCGCCCCCGTGCTCGCCCGCATGGAGATACGTGGAGTGAGGATCGACGGCAAGGCCCTCGAGGAGGCCGCCGGCGCCATGGAGAAGAAGCTCGCTGAGATCGAGGCGGAAATCCACGAGATGGCGGGAGAGGTGTTTAATGTGGGTTCTCCGTCGAAGGTCGGAGAGGTCCTCTTCGACAGGATGGGCCTCGAGCCGAAGGCCAAGAAGACGAAGACGGGGCAGTATTCCACGAGCGAGGATGTGCTCGAGAAGGTGGCCGCCAAGCATCCCATCGTGGGCAGAATACTGGAATACCGCCAGCTGCGCAAGCTGCTGACCACCTATCTCACGGCTCTGCCGGCAAGCGTGAATCCCGCCACCGGCAAGATCCACACCAACTACAACCAGACGGCCACGGGCACAGGCCGCATATCGTCGACGTCGCCCAATCTCCAGAACATTCCCGTAAGGGAAGACCAGGGACGCGAGATACGCCGTGCCTTCATCGCCGATCCCGGCCACCTCTTCCTCAGCGCCGACTACTCGCAGATAGAGCTGCGCCTCGTGGCCGATTTCGCCTCCGATCCCATCATGATGGAGGCCTTCGCCAATGGCGACGACATCCACGCCATCACGGCGGCCCAGATCTATCATAAGACGCCCGGGGAGGTCACGGCCGACGAACGGCGCCATGCGAAGACGGCCAATTTCGGCATCCTATACGGCATCTCGGCATTCGGTCTGGCCTCACGCCTCTCCATACCGCGCGGCGAGGCCCAGGAGCTCATCGACAGATATTTCGAGCGTTTCCCCGCCATCGACCGCTACATGAAAGAGTCGGTGGAGAAGGCGAGGGCCACCGGCTACACCACGACCATCACCGGGCGCCGACGCCAGATTCCCGACATCAACAGCCGCAACCAGGTGGTGAGGGGCTATGCGGAGCGCAACGCCATCAACGCGCCTGTGCAGGGCACCGCGGCCGACGTGATAAAGAAGGCGATGGTGGCCATCGACCGCCGTATCCGTGAGGAGCACCTGCACTCGAGCATGATAATGCAGATCCACGACGAGCTCAACTTCGACGTGGTGCCCGGGGAGCTTCCGCGTCTCCAGGCCATCGTCGAGGAGGAGATGGAAGGGGCCTACAGCGGACGCGTGAAGCTGACGGCCTCCTCCGGCGTGGCCACCAACTGGCTCGACGCCCACTGACCCACGTTTCTGCAGAGCAAATAAGGAAAAAGACCATGACTATAGCTATCGAAGGATTCAATCTGCTGTTTGACACGACAGCCAGGGGGGAGACCGCGCGGGAGACGCTGCGGCAGGTGGCCCGCGCCATGCCGGGCTCCAGCTTCCTTCTATATACACCGCGCATGCCGCGACGCGATGCAGTAGAGCGTCTCGGTCTGCCCTATAACGTGGAGTTTCGCCTGCCGGCTCCGCAGGGCTTCCATGGGCAGACATGGCGCCTGTGGGGCATCCCCAACCATCTCGCAGCCGACAGGGCCGACATATTCCACGGCCCCTTCGGGCGCCTGCCACTCAACATCTCAAGCGCCCGCGTGGAGGCAGTGGTGAGTGTCGCCGACGACGACCTCGGGCCGGGCGGCGGAGTGAAGGGATGGGCGAGGCGGGTGCTCGTGGGAAAGGCATGCCGCTCCGCTTCCCTGATCATCGCCGGGAGTGATGCAGCAAAGGAGAGGATAGCCGGGCTCTACGGTGTGGATAAAGACCGTGTCGCAGTGATCGGGGGCGGCGACGCCAAGAGGCTGGAGGGCCTCTACAGGTGTCTGGCCGAAGGGAACCGGCCGGAAGGCTGTAGATAATTTTTTTGGAAATATTTCAATTTTTTGGAATTTGGATATGTAAATTGTTTACAATTTTAACTAACTTTACACCCTTAAAATCCATAAACTACGTAAAAGGCAAGAATGTCGCATCAACCATATCATATTCCGGCCCTTCTGCCAGAGACACTCGAAATGTTAGATATCAGGCCCTCTGGCATTTATATCGACGCCACATTCGGCGGCGGCGGCCATTCGCGCGGCATAGCGGAGCGTCTGGGGCCTGAAGGCCACCTGTATTCGTTTGACCGCGACCTTGACGCAGCCGCCAACGTGCTCGACACTCCGGTGTTTACATTTGTACATTCCAATTTCCGATATATAGAGAATTTCATGCGCTTCCACGGCGTAGACAAGGTTGACGGCATTCTCGCCGACCTCGGAGTCTCATTCCATCATTTCGACACCACGGAGCGGGGCTTCTCCTTCCGCACCGACGCGCCGCTCGACATGCGCATGAACACCTCCGGCCAGACCACGGCCGCCGAGCTTATCGCCTCGGCGTCAGCGCAGCAGCTGAAGGATATCTTCCGCCAGTACACCGACCTGAAGCGCCCCGGCAGCGTGGCCGACGCCATAGTCGCCGCACGCGGCAAGGCTCCGGTCGACACCACCTTCCGCCTGGTGGAGGCGGTCTCCCCTGCGATCAATCCCCGCCAGGAGAAGAAGGAGCTCGCCCAGGTGTTTCAGGCCCTGCGCATCACCGTCAACGACGAGATGGGCGACCTCAAGGCTTTCCTTCAGGCCACGGAGAGAGTGCTGCGCCCCGGCGGGCGGCTCGTGGTGCTCACCTATCACTCCGTGGAAGACCGCATTGTGAAGAACTTCATGCGCAGCGGCAACACCGAGGGGCGGGAGGAGAAAGACTTCTACGGGCGCAGCCAGACGCCATGGGAGGTGATCACCCGGCGACCCATAGAGCCGGGCGAGGCCGAGACAGAGGCCAACCCCCGGGCACGCAGTGCCAAGCTGCGCGCCGCCATCTACAGAAAGGAGGCCTACGGGAATGGGAAAAGAGAATAAGGCGATGCGCCGCCGCAAGGAGGAGGATGCCGCCGCAAAAGCCGCCTCGCGCCAGAAGACGGCTCTGCACGCCTTCATGGACGACATCCGCTACGGCCGCTCGCTGAGCGTGGACTTCTTCCGCAGAAACGCATGGGTGCTCATGATATTCATCGTGGCGATCATCTCCCTCATGGGTCTCCGATATAAGAACAAGACCAAGATGCTGGAGATCAAAAACCTGACCACGGAGCTCAAACACGCCGAGAGCGAGAAGCTACAGGAGAAGGCCGCCTATATGTCGCTCATCAGGGAGACCGAGATGAAGCGTCTTGTGGAAAATAAAGGACTCGGGCTCCAGTTTCAGGAGCAGCCACCATACGAACTTGAGACAGAATGACAGCGATAACGAGAAAGAAAAAGAAGACCAACAACAAGAAGACGATCTTCATGCGCTACGGCGTGATATGCGCCGGCTTCATACTGCTGTCGATAGGCGTGATCGTCAAGCTCTTCTCCACGACGGTGGTGCAGGCCAACGCCTGGAACGAACGCGCCCGCAAGGAGCTGGCCAAGGTCAGCGTTATACCTCCGGAGCGAGGCAACCTCCTCGCCGACAACGGCAACATCCTGGCCTGCAACCTGAAGGTGTATGACATCAAGGTCGACCTGCGCCACGAGCGCGTATTGAGGCAGAAGGTGCTCCCCTGGGACAAGATCGACTCGCTGGCCGACTCGCTCGACCGCTACTATCCGCAGCGCGCCGACCTCGAGCAGCCTGTAGACCCGAAAAGCCCCCACTCATGGCACACGCGCCTCAGACGCGAATTCGAGAAGGAGCCGGCCAAGAGGGCGAGGGCGCTCCGCATAGCCCGCAAGAAGACCGAGGAAGACTACACGAGGATACGCAATTTCCCATATTTCAAAGACTTCAAGGGGAAGGGCTTCCGTGTGCCGGTGTATAAGGAGGAGAAAAACATGCGCATCTATCCCTACGGGAAGATGGCCTACCGAAGCATCGGCCGCGTCAACGAGAACTTCGAGACCGGAGAATTCCACGGCTACTCCGGGCTGGAGAAAGACCTCGACACCCTTCTCTACGGCAAGCCGGGACGTGCCAAGAAAGTGGCCCTCACAAAAGGCATCACCAACTGGGTGGCCAAGGCTCCGGTGAGGGGCTACGACATACACACCACCATCAACATCGACCTCCAGGACATGCTGGAAGAGGAGCTCCACAACATCTGCAGCGAGGCGAGGGCAGAATGGGGCACCGCCATCCTCATGGAGGTGTCCACCGGCGAGATCAAGGCGATCTCCAACATCGAGCTTCTCGACGACGGCACCTACGGCGAGGCGCTCAACCGGGCCGTGCTCCCCTTCGAGCCCGGCTCCGTGATGAAGCCCATCTCTCTGATGATCGCCTTCGAGGACGGGCTGGTGAGAAACGTGACCGACATGGTGGACTGCAGCCCCTTCCAGCGCACGTCCGACCCACACGGCTCCGGGCCCAAGACCATGAAACAGGTGATCGAGCAGTCGTCAAACACCGGCATCTCCCGAGTGATATTCCGGGGCTACGCGAGCCACCCGGAGGCCTTCTACGACCGGCTGGCC
>USHH01000170.1 GCA_900554345.1 uncultured Bacteroidales bacterium
AAGTGACTCCGATACAATCGGGCTAAATATTCAAGGGTACGACAACGATATTTACTTACGTCACATAGCCAAATCACATATTTTTTAGCCACATTTGGCACTGTCGTGGCTTCTACAAGTCATATTGGTTTGGTTCGGGCTTTATCAGTCCATCCTCGTATGCGTAGCCCACCATAGCGTGGAATGATACGAAGGGCGGCGAGATCGACAGTTTCCCTTCTTTCATGTATCGCACCCTCCGCAATGTCTGCCTCACATATCTGCGCGACCGACACGAGACTTTCGATGAAAGCAATATCCCGGATATGGGGGAAGAGGAGATCGCCAGACACACGATAAGCCTGAAGGGATTCTTGAGAACGGCGATATCCGGTGAATGACAACAGATAACTTATTTCCAGAGGATTGCTTTCAAATATCAATACTGCAGCCGGAAAATTAGCAAATTTCCAGCATTATGCGTAACTTTGCAGTGAAATTACGCGATTGATATTATGATACTACAATTCGGTATTCTGTTTGCATTTCTTGTGGCGGGCGAATTGGTGGTCAGGTTCACCGGCATCCCGATCCCGTCAAGCATCATCGGCATGGTGCTCCTGTGCGCCTCACTCAAACTGGGAGTCGTGAAACTGAAATGGGTGGACAAACTGTCTGGTTTCCTTGTACATAATCTCGGCTTCTTCTTTGTGCCCGCCGGCATCGGCCTCATGAACTGTCTCGGCATTATCGCCGACCAATGGATGCCCATCGTTTTCGCCACCGTCATAAGCACGGTCATAATCATTGCCGTCACCGGGTGGGTTCATCAGCTCACACGCTCCGCGTCGGCCAAACTGACACATAAAATCGCAAAGGAGGCTCACTGATGGATTTCCTGCAAAACAAATTCTTTCTCATCGCCCTCACTTTCGGCTTCTATCTCGGAGGGCAGCTCCTTCAACGGCACACCGGCGTCAAGTTGCTCAATCCTATTCTGATCGCCATAGCCGCAATGATATCCTTTCTGCTGCTGTGCGGTATCGACTACGACACCTACAAGCAGGGTGGCGACTACATCGACTTCTGGCTCAAGCCGGCGGTCGTGGCCCTCGGTGTCCCACTCTACAAGCAGCTCTCAGCCATAAAGCGGCAGCTTCTTCCGCTTCTGCTGTCGGAGCTTGCCGGATGTGTGGCAGGCGTGGTGAGCGTGGTGCTACTCGCCGAGATGTTCGGCGCGACACGCGAAGTGGTCATCTCGCTTGCCCCCAAGGCTGTCACCACCCCCATCGCCATGGAAATATCGAATGCCATGGGAGGCATCGCTCCACTCACGGCCGCTGTAGTCGTGGCTACCGGGATTTTCGGCGGCATGACCGGTTTCAGGATCGTAAGGATGAGCCATATCCATTCACCCATTGCGGAAGGGCTGTCGATCGGCACGGCAGCCCATGCCGTGGGCACCTCCGCCGCGATGGAGCGCAGCGAACGCTATGGAGCCTTCTCATCTATCGGTCTGACGCTCAACGGTCTCTTCACGGCCCTCCTCGCCCCCATGATCCTCGACCTACTCGGATATTCCGTATAAGGAGGGCTAAGGCATGATGCCATCGGTGGTTCGTGAATATGGATCTGGACAAAATGGATTGGGAAGATATCGGAAATATTGATATCTTTGCGGAAAAATATAGGATATGGGAAAAGACAGACATAAAGCATCGCTCGTCCTCTGGGGCGCGATATGCGGAGACGTGATAGGATCCCATTATGAATGCAGGCCGACAAAAGACACCGGATTTCAGCTGTTCAGCCGTTACAGCCGGTTTACCGACGACACGGTCTGCTCTATAGCCGTGGCCGATGCAATCCTCAACGACCTGCCCTTTGACGAGACATTACAGCGGTGGTGCCGCAGATACGCGCATGCCGGCTACGGCGGGATGTTCCGGCGGTGGATCCATGCAGCCGCTCCCCTGCCCTACAACAGTTTCGGCAACGGCTCGGCGATGAGGGTCAGCGCGTGTGGCGCACTGGCCAATTCGGAGGAGAGCGTCATGACCCTGGCGAAGGAATCGGCGGAGGTCACCCACAACCATCCCGAAGGGATAAAGGGCGCGCAGGCCACGGCCCTCGCGATATGGCTTGTTTTGCAGGTCGACGAGCAAGGCGAAAGGGTATATTCCAAAGAACAGATCAAGGAGAAGATCAGCGGGCGCTTCGGCTGCAACCTCGACCGACGGTATGTCGACATCCAGCCGGGCCACACCTTCGACGTCACATGTCAGGGATCAGTGCCGGAAGCGATGATCGCCTTTCTGGAAAGCGATGACTACGAGTCTACGATCCGCAACGCCGTGGCGCTCGGTGGCGACGCCGACACGCAGGCAGCCATAGCCGGTGGAATCGCCGCCGCCTATTACGGCGAGATCCCGGAGCATATCCTGAGCGAAGTGAAGGGCCGCCTTCCCGACGACATGCTCCGCGTCCTCCGGACCTACCGCCACGCCGCCGAGACCCTTTGAGGCATTCCGTCTGTCAGACAGCGTCATGCATTCAACATACTTAAAACTTAAGGCTGCGCCGTTCAACTAAGGAATTACGGCACAGCCTCTTTGCATTTTCCGGTCGGAGGAGACATGTCAGGGGATGAACCTGACATCCAGGAAGCAGCAGCGTCCATACTCCACCCGGGCACTCATGATGGAGTGACCGAAGAGCATGCCGCGTTTCCGCATCTGGCCGCACATGACCACAGGATTGCCTCCATATATGGCCACGGATCCCAGACGTGTCGGGTAGTATGTGCTGGGATAAAACACATAGCGTTCCACCAGAACGTCCTTCTCCTCCGGCTCGCCGTCTGCATTCTGCCTGATGACCCGGCGCTTGACGGCGATCGCTCCCTTGCGAGACATGCCCTTCTTGGCGTCCTCGCGCTCCACCAGCATGTTCTCACCGGCATAGAGGGTGAGAAACTGGAAGATGTTGGAGATTTCCTGCTCGATGGTGAGGTTGCTTGTCATACTTTTCATCAGTTTAGAGGTTTTAGGGTATAAAAAATTTCAATCTTCTTGCCTGACACGCGCTTGCCGTAACGACACAGCAATGGCTGTCAGTTAAAAGAAAATTGAAAATCTGGTTGGCTGCAACGATGGCAGCGACTCTAAACTTAGTATGACGGGGTCGGTTGTTGCGGACCCACGATGCAAAATTAATACAAATCCCGTTCCCATCCAAATAAAACCGGCAGAAACCATCAGGCGATTCTGCCGGCATGTAGGGAGATTCCGGGGAAAAATGTTAATTTTGCAGTCGATATGCAGGATATTATGAATAGCGACAACGGATCGCAGAGCCAACAGGCTCACGGACGCGCGGCCGCGCTCATCGATATGGACGGCGTGCTCTACGACTCGATGAAATACCACACCGTGGCGTGGCACCGCATGATGCTCGAATACGGCCTCGACATCCCTCGCGACGAGTTCTACCTCTACGAAGGGATGACGGGTGCAGCCACCATCGAGCTGCTGTGGCAACGCGCCTTCCACACCACGCCCTCGGCCGAACAGGTCAAGGAGATGTATGCCCGCAAGACGGTGCTCTTCAACGAGCTGGGACGCAAGGAGCCGATGCCCGGCGCCTTCCGCATGCTGGGCGCCTTCCGCGACGCGGGTTGGAAGAGGGTGCTCGTCACCGGCTCCTCACAGCGTAGCCTCATCGATATGATAGTCAGCGACTATCCGGGCATCTTCGCCCCCGACAGAATGGTGACGGCCCGCGACGTGAAGCACGGCAAGCCTTCTCCGGAACCCTACCTCAAGGGCGCGGAGCTCGTCGGCGTGGCGCCGGAGCGCTGTGTGGTGGTGGAGAACGCTCCGCTCGGGGTGCGCGCCGGAAAAGCGGCAGGCTGCCTCACTGTGGCCGTGACCACCGGACCCATACCGCGCAGCGAGTTCGAGCGCGAGAAGGCCGACCTCATCTTTCCGTCGATGCCGGAATTCGCCGACGCACTCCCCTCTCTGATTGAGGAATGGAGCCGATAGCGATTCAACCTTCGGCCTCCGCGCTTGTCTAAAAGATGAACACTTATAACAACAAGATATGAAACATATTCTCGCCCTCGCCATCATACTGATGGCGTCTATTCCGGCACTCGCCGCCACCAAAGCCACCTATCCCGGCGGCGACAAGGCGATGCAGGCCTACATCACCACCAGTCTCGTGTATCCGGCAGCCGCCAAGGCCAACGGCGTGGAGGGAGTGGTGACTGTATCGGCACAGATCAATGCCGACGGCACGCTCGGCACGCTGAAGATTGTCAGGATGGTAGATCCCGACCTCGAGCAGGAGGCCATAAGGCTGGTGAAGAAAATGCCGAAATGGACTCCGGCCACCGATGACGCCGGCAATCCCGTGGTGTCGCAGGTGGAGATACCGGTGACCTTCGTGCTCGCCGACTGAAAGACGGCGCATCGACGGCAACCTACGGCTAACGGCGGTCGAGGGCGTAGGCCCTCTGCCTGATTTCGGCTGCGAGCTCCTGCGGCGCCGGATGGCGCTCCCGCAGCTCCGCGGCCGATAGCGGTGTGCCGAACACTATGCGGAAACGCTTCCCTTTCGAGCGGAAGATCTCGGCGGGCAGCAAAGCCTGCTCGAGATTTATTTTCAGGCCCGACTTCTTGCGAAGCCGGGCTGTCTTGTAGAACCGGCCGCTGTTGAGCCCCTCGAAATAGACCGGTACAATGTCGAGGCCGTATTCCAACGCCTTGGCCGCAAAGGTCTTCTTCCACTCAAGGTCAGCAATGGAGCCGTCGTCGTGGAGACGCGACACGAGGCCGGCGGGAAACTGGAAGATGTGGCGGGGCGGGGGGGGGGGGGCGTTTTTTCCGCGGGTGGTCATATC
>USHH01000171.1 GCA_900554345.1 uncultured Bacteroidales bacterium
TTCCTTCAGGAGGCCGGGCCCGCTTGCCGTTCATGCCATTAGATTTATCTTACAATTACCTTGGCGCTGCGCTGGCCGCAACGCACGATATACATGCCGGCGTCAAGTCCTGTGGCGCCGCAGCGTCGGCCCTGGAGGTCGTAGACCTCGGCGTCGGCCGGGGCGATTATGCTGTTGCCTGAAACCTTCACATCGAGGTCGGCCATGGGGCTGGCGACGCCCGCGAGGCTCTCGATCTTGAAGGCGGGGGATACGGTCTGCGTCATGAAGTTGCCGGAAGCGTCGGTCATCGAGATCCTCACGTCAAACCATCCCATGAGGGCCTCCTCGGTGATGTGCATGAGGGTGGCGGTGTAGGCGGGAGCGTAGGGTGTGTGGCCGTAGCAGGGAGGAAGGTCGAAGTTGTCTTCCACGCAGACGAGTTCCTTCCATTCGTTCTTGCCGTAAGGCGAATACTCGATGGTCGGCACCACCACATCGGGAGCGTTGACGTAGGCGCCGTCGCCGTCGGATGTCTCCGGGTCGAGCACAAAGTCACCGGCCACGAGGCGCAGCGTGCCGTCGGCGGGTTTCGCGAAGGTGTTGGTGATGGTGCGCTCTTTGTTGACGAAGCTGAGGATCTGCACGCCGGGGGCCACGCAGTCGGGTTTCGTCTGGTCGAAACCCGTGGAGAGGATCGTCCTGGACTCCATGCCGTCGATTTCGCCGGGGAAGGTCTGGATGTCAAACCTGTATTTGCCCGGATCGTGCTCTTCCCAGAACCAGGGATTCACGAGATCCTGGAATCTCCAGAGCAGTTCTTCTTTCTCATTGGAGTTGATGATCTCCTCGTCATTGTAATATATCTGGAAGTCGCAGGCGTCGCTGTAGGAGCCGATGTTGCCGCCGTAGATGTCGGTGTAGTAGTAGTCGAGATATGTGCCGTCAAGGCCGGAGAAGAGCGTGCAGGCCACGGGCTGTGTGCTGCCGTAGACGCAATAGGGAGACTCTTCCGCATTGGGGAGATAGGGGTGATGGGGAATCTCGGCGTTTAGGCCTTTCAGAAAGTCAAGTGTCAGGAAGCCTGAGGAAAGTACTCCCTGATTTGAGGCAAACTTATCCACATTGATGTCGGTGGAAAGACCGAGGATGTTGTTGTACATCATGTTGGTCTCGACCATCATGCCGCCGTCGGGGAAGAAGGTGGTATCGCTTTCATACTGCACCACGAGGTCTCCTGTTTTAGGAGTCACGGTCACTTTCCAGCCGCGTGTGCGCGGTGTGGAGGCGGGTACGGAAATCAGGATATCCTTTACCTCCGTCTGGTCGGTGCTTGGCGAGAGCGGCGAGGAACCGACGTTCATGTCGAGGCCGTCGAGCGTGAGGTTGAAGTCTGGGAATGTGAGTCCTTCCACCTGATGAGGCTGCTTGAGGGCGTATGCCGTCTTCTGGAATTCTCCCGCGTATGTCCTCGTGAAGTCATCAGCGGTGTTGACGGTAAGCTCGGGCTTCTCTTCGTCTGGGATAAGCATCACCATCTCGTTGGTTGCCGGACCTGTCTGTAGGCCGTAGATCTGATACGGGAACCATCCGGGCTCGCCGTTGGTGTAGTAGACCTGGCATTCGAGCGGGTCGGGATATCCCTCGTATTTGGCGCCCCCGGCCATGGTGCCTCCCACAGTCCAGCCGAATCCCTCACGGAAAAGCGCCGAGTTGATATTGAGCGAGAGGAGATTGCCCTCGCTCACTAATTCGGTGTCGAATCCCCATTCGCTGTCAGGGTTTTCAACGATGCGGTAGGTGTTGAGCTCCAATGGGGTGCCTTCGTGGTTGACGGCCTTGAAGGTGTATTTCTTCGTGGCTTCGGAGGCGGCGATGTCGAATACCGTCCCCTCGGCGACATCCACTCCCGTGCGCGTAACATAGAGGGTGGCCAGCTGGTTGCCTGTCTCGTCATATTCGTAGAAGGAGACGACCAGATTGTATTTCCCGGCCGGAACCTCGAAAGGAAGGGAGCTGCCGTTCTCGAAAGACTCATAGGCGAAATTCTCGCCCGCGTCGTCGAATGCAAACACGCTGCCGGGAACGTAGCGCGCGGCATCGAAATCGACATTCACGGTGGCTGTTGCCATCTCTCCGGAGCGCGTCTTCTTCGCTCCGGCGGTCTTCCCTGCCGTGCGGTGGGTGAAGACAGTCTTCTGCATGAATTTCTGTGCTGACGGGTCGATGTCGGAACGGTGTGACGACTGTGTCACTTCATGATGGCGGTTGACTGTCGCGGTGGCGCCGGCGGCTACCAGTCCCGACAGAGCGATGAACAGTAAAGTTTTTCCCATATTAAATAACCATTTTACAGATTTATTAATGCATTTTAAATATTATAACAATCCAAAACGGCAAATGGTGTGAAAATTTTAATAAAAATTTCCAATCGCTGTCAATCTGTGAACAAATAGCCCCTTTCCGTAGTCTTTCTGATGTAACCAGATTTATAGTATATGCACAAATACATTCTGTTTTACCTATAATTACCAGCATGCAGAGCTGCGTCTTCCGTGTGTCCTCGACTGGTGACTGTACAGCCAGGAGGCCATACGATAGGCATGGCCTCCTGGTTCATGGCTCCATACTGTGAAGAGGGCGTCAGAACGGCTGGGTCATGACATAATCCTCCACTACGGGGGCGAAGCCTATGGTGTCGACGGTATATGTATTGTTGATCACCACGTTGTAGACATAAGAGTAGCCCTGCTGCCACGACGTCACCGCCGGAGTGGAGAGCGGGAAGAGCATCCGGCCGCAGTCTGTCTGCTCCACGAGGAGGTATGAAGGTGTATTCTCGTTGGGCCACACCTTTTTCCCGGTGGCCTTGTCCTTTACTATACAGTCGATCTGCATGAAGCTTCCCGTGAAGCCGGATGAGGGGGAATAGGTCAGCTTCTGGAGGGTCTGCGGCACGAAATAAGAAGCGTTGATATTTCCGTCCGTGAGGTCGGCAGGAGTCGGGGTCAGCGTGGCCGCGCCTCCGTCGATATCATAATATGTGAGCGCCTTGCCGGGCGCCGAGAGACCGTTCCATTTGCCGAGACCTCCGGTGCCGGAGGTGTTCTGCTGCGGCATGGTGAACTCGCCGCTGAGCGAGATGTTGTTGAGCGATACGTGATATACCTCCACGGTATATCGGTTGCTTGTGCTCGAGAGCATTACCGCCACCTTGCTCATGGCGTGGCGGAATGTGAGCGGCACTGGAGCCGGGCTTTCCACCTGGTCGAGAGCCACGGCATAGAGATAATCTGTGGCTCCGTAGTCCAGTCTTACGACCGACTTGCTTTCGCTTTCGCCGCTGGGCTTGCTTCCCCAGGCTCCGGAGGCGGGGCTGACAGCGTAGAAGTCTACAGGAACCCCGGGCCAGTACACCGCAGGTGAATATGTCCATGAGCCTCCGTCGCGCTTCACGGTCACTCCGTCCATTATCACGGATGTGTCGGTGTAGGCATACACGAGGAAGTCCTGGAGCGTTGCTGTGGTGGTGGAGGCCGAGCGTGTCCCTTTGGGAGCCGTGGCGTAGAATCCTATCTCATGGCCTGTGGCAGACGGGCCGGGATCAGGCTGCTGGTTGTCGGAGCAGCCCGTGGCGAGCGCTGCGAGTGGAAGAAGTGCGATAAATGTCTTTTTCATAATCCTCGGAGCCGGCAGCTGAGACCATAACGGGGAAGTCCTTATGCGATGCTGCAATGGCTTTTAATATCAACGCCGTATCATGTGCCATAGTTCACCACCACTGTGCTCCATCCGGCCACCGATGGATCGAAGGCGCCGCTTTCCGCCGGCGGCGAGTAAGGGAGGGATATGCTGTCGATCAAGATCTCCACATTCATGGGGTCGGGCGCCGATGCCACGGTGGCGCTGACATCGTAGTCACGGCTCTGAAGACTGTTGTCAGACAGCCTGAAATAAAGGCGGAGCCGGTGGGCGTTGCCGGGCGTCTCTGATACGCCGAAAGTGCAGAATCTCGCCGCGACGGTGGAGTCGGAGGCAATCTGAGGACTGAAGGAGACCCGGACCCCTTCGCCCTGTCTTTCCATCCTGTAAAGGTCGATGCCGGGCGACATTCCGGATATGATCCCCTTCATGGCCGCCACTCCCTGAAGGTTGCCGACATGCAGTATCCTGACCGTGTAGAGGGGGGTGATCCGGCGCGGCTTCACTACAAGACTGTAGGGATCCCTGCATCCGTCATCTCCGGGCGCGGACTCATATCCGATTCCCGAGGGGTCTACCACGACCGGCGCCATGAAGGCCGACCACATCATGTCGGGAGCCTCATAAAGGTCCATATCCTCGTCGCCGACCGTCTCACGGCGCATTGCCGTGGTGACAAACGGCATGCCGTGGCTTCCATCCTTAAAGATTATGTCGGAGGTGTCGTCGTTAAACGTCACGAAATCATATTCGCCGGTCTCAAGCGTCACTTTCCCCGCTTCTCCTGATGGAAAATCGAATCGCCAGGGAGAGGCTACTCCACGGCGGAAGAACATGTAGGCCATACCCTCGGGCCTGGCGTCGGGGGCGTATCTCCAGTCGGTGACGATCGTGAACTCCACCTTATCGTCGCATGGACGTATGTCATCGTAGATGCACGATGTCATGATGCCAAGCAACGCCGCCGAGGCGGATGCCATCAGATATATACTTGTATGGGCTGACATTACGGGTGGACTATGTGAAACCGACATGGAGCCGTGGCGCCGGCTCCTGTGACGGGCGGCCCGGGCTCCCGTTGTGTAAACAAACGCCGGGAATCAAAAGTTCTGTCTCGGCGTTGGAGCGTGCAAGACGACGGAATCCCCCCCGGCGGCCGCCGGGGGGGATTCG
>USHH01000172.1 GCA_900554345.1 uncultured Bacteroidales bacterium
AAGAGGGCGCCCGGCCGGGCGCCCTCTTTGATTATGTATGGCCTGGAATGCGTCAGGCTTTGGTCACCTTGCACTGCCATGCCCAGGCGTTGCGCATGGTGTCGTCGATGGGCACTTCGGCTTTCCATCCCAGCACTTCGTTGGCCTTTTTCGGGTCGGCCCAGATTTTCTCGATGTCGCCGGCGCGGCGTTCTCCGATGCGGTGGGGCACCTTCACGCCTGTGGCGCGCTCGAACGAGGCGATAAGCTCAAGCACGGAAAGTCCGCAACCTGTGCCGAGGTTGAACACTTCGACAGCGTCGGTGTCGTTCTTGTCGAGCATGCGCCGCATGGCGATGACATGGGCTTTGGCAAGGTCTACCACGTCGATGTAGTCGCGGATGCAGCTGCCGTCAGGTGTATTGTAGTCGTCGCCAAACACCGTCAGCTCCTTGCGTATGCCGGCTGCCGTCTGTGTGAGATACGGCACGAGGTTCTGGGGCACGCCGAGGGGAAGCTCGCCGATCTCAGCCGACGGATGGGCGCCGATAGGGTTGAAATAGCGGAGCAGGATGCTCTTGATGGGGGCGCCGCTGGCGATGAAGTCGGTGATGATCTCCTCCGAGATCTGCTTCGTGTTGCCGTAGGGCGAGGTGGCGGGCTTGATGGGCGCTGTCTCGTCGATCGGATTCACGTCGGGCTCGCCGTAGACGGTACACGAGGAAGAGAACACGATTCCCTTAACGCCGTATTCAGGCATGCACTCCAGCAGGTTGATGAGTGTGTTGAGGTTGTTGCGGTAATAGAGCAGAGGCTTCTGCACCGACTCTCCTACAGCTTTCGACGCCGCGAAGTTGATGATTCCCTTGATGCCGGGGTTTTCTTTGAAGAGTTTGCGGAGGGTCTCGATGTCCGTGCAGTCGCCTTTCACGAATGTCGGGCGGATGCCTGTGATGCGCTCTATGCCGTCGAGCACGTTCTCGTTGGAGTTGGAGAGATTGTCGATGATCACTACCTCATAACCGGCCTTCTGGAGCTCGACTGTGGTGTGCGAGCCTATGTAGCCTGTGCCGCCGGTCACTAATATCTTGTCTTTCATTTCTCAGTCTTGGTTTTAGAACAGTTTCTTGGGATACAGTCCCTTCTCCACGAGGCTGGCAAACTGGGCCACTGTGGCCGGACGGTCGGCGGCGTATGTCACGCCAAACCACTTCGACGGTGTCTCGAGCACCTTGAGCGAGATCTTGCCGTCCTCGATCAGGTCGTTGACCACTGTCGGGATATAGAACTCGGCCTTCAGTTCGTTGTGGTTCTTCTCCAGGAATTTCACGAATGCCTTCTCCGAATAGTCGAAGTAGTCGGGAGTGAAGCCCCACATGTTCATCGACACATTCGCGCCCTCGGGGAAGGGGGCTGTTGTGCCGTCGGGGAGCTCCTGGATGAGATTGCCGTCCTTGCGCTGGATGCCGTGGCATTCGGTCACGCCGGTGAGGTTGCCTTCGGCGTCTACCTGGCAGAGTCCGCGGCTCACGCCGCCGTTCTCGCTGAGGGTGTTCTCGATGCGGAAGCCGATCATGCAGTAGCAGTCTTTCTTCCCCTCCACGGAGCGGAGGAAATCGGCCAGGATCTGGAAGCTCTCGGCTCCGTAGTAGTCGTCGGCGTTGATAACGCCGAAGGGCTCCTTGATCGCGTCCTTGCCCATCAGCACGGCGTGGTTGGTGCCCCACGGTTTCTTGCGCTCCGGATTCATGGTGAAGCCATCCGGGATGGTCTTGATGTCCTGGAACACTACCTCCACCGGAACGTGTCCCTCATATTTTGATATCACTTTGTCGCGGAACTCCTGCTCGAAATCGTGACGGATCACGAAGACGATCTTGCCGAATCCTGCGCGCAGTGCGTCGTAGACCGAGTAGTCCATGATTGTCTCTCCGCTCGGGCCGAGGCCGTCGAGCTGTTTCAGTCCTCCATAGCGGCTGCCCATGCCGGCAGCGAGTATAAATAAGGTAGGTTTCATATAGGGTTATTGATTATGGTTATAAGGTTATGTCTTTGTTTTTTTCAGGTCTTGTTCTTCGGTCGGCGCAGCAGGGTGGCGAACATCAGCCCGAGGTCGAACATCACGATCTTCGCATTGCCGTTGCGCTCTATGTCCGTGCGGGCCCGCGATATCTCCTCGCAGAGCTCCTCAACGTTCTGCTCGTGGATGAAGGGTGCGAATCGGCTGCTGAAAGCCCTCTCCTCCTCTGTCAGCAGGTTGATTTCCGGCATATGGAGGTTGTAGATGAAATTCTCGCGCATCATGTCGGCGCAGTAGTCGAGGAAGCGCATCAGCTTGCGGCGTCCGTAGCCTGCGGTGGTCTCGCAGAGCGTCTTGAGCTGCGTCATCCTCGCTCCGTAGGAGCTGCGCATGACGCCACGGAAGGCCTCGCCGAATTCCCGGAGTTCATCGGGGGCCAGCGCTATCTGCTCCGCGCGGCTCAGACTCCCTTCCGACAGCCGGGCCACCTCCTCGGCCATAGCCCGGGAGACTCCCTTCCCCATCAGGTGGGTCGCAAGCACGTCGGCGTCAAGAGGGCGGAGGTTGATGCGCCGTGTGCGCGAGGCTATGGTGGGGAGCACTTGCGAGTCATCGTTGCTCACAAGGATGAACACCGTGTCGGGAAACGGCTCCTCGATGATCTTAAGCAGCTTGTTGGCGGTCTCGGCCCGGAAGAGCTCCGGCAGCCAGATGATGAATATCTTCAGCTTCTCTCGGTAGGGTGACAGATAGGCGGTGTCGATGATCTCCTGGCTCTCCTCCACATATATCTGCGGCTGCACGTTGCCGGCTTCTATGATTTCCAACCAGCGCTCCATCGGCATCAGCGGCCAGTCGGTGAGCATCTCCTTCCATTGTTCGGAAAACATGGAGGAGAGTCCTTTTCCCTTTACTTTCTTCACCGGATAGACGAAATGAAGGTCAGGACTGTTGAAGCTCTGGTGCTGGAGGCAGGCGCTGCAGCGGCCGCACGGCTCCCCGTTTTCGGGGGAGGCGCAGTGGAGATATTGCGCGAACGCACGCGCCAGCTCCATCTTGCCTATGCCGCTTCTTCCCGTCAGCATGACGGCGTGCGCCACACGCCCGCTTTCTGCCATGGCGCGCAGCGACCGCTTCGCTTCTTCATGTCCCGGAATGTCACTGAATTTCATTCTCTCTTGGGTGATTCGCTTTTTGGCGCGCCGTGTATGCGACGCGGTGCTGGGAGAGTTTTAGCTAATGCAAAAGTAACTCTTATTTGGCGATTATCCAAAAGTTTCATCCTTTTTTTGTCACTTTTCAAATTTTATTATGTAATTTTGAACATCCGTTACCGGTATCTCATCCCTCACTTATTATCATTCCCAACCTTTCTGACATGATCCCTTTCCTGATGTCGGTGGCAAAAGCCTATGCCTCACGATATAGCGACCTTTCCGACGTGCTTTTCCTTTTCCCAAACAAGAGGGCCGGCACTTTTTTCCTCAAATATCTTCACGGCGCCATCGACCGTTCGCGCCCCGTCATAGCCCCGCAGGTGCTCCCGGTGGAGGAGTTTATCGAGCGCCTATCCGGTCTGGTGATCGCCGACCGTCTGACGCTCCTCTTCCACCTCTTCTCCGCCTACCGTGACTTCACCGGCATCAGTGACCCCGACGCCGACAAGGCGTTCGATAGGTTCATTTCCTGGGGAGAGACCGTGATCCGCGATTTCGGTGAGGTCGACAGATATCTTGTGGATCCCGATGAAATCTTCAGGAATGTGAAGGACCTCCGCGAGATAAGTACGGATTTTCTAACTGACGAACAGCGCGAGGTGATGAGCTCCTATTTCGGTTATACGGCATCTTCGGAGACCATCGGCGGCTTCTGGCGCACTTTCAACGAGCCAGAGGAGGGATCGGCGCTCAAGGAGCGCTTCATCTACCTATGGCAGATTCTCGCCCCTCTCTACCACCGCCTTGACGCGGGGCTGGAGAAGGAGGGTCTGACTTCCGCCGGCGGAGCCTACCGGCGAGCTCTCGCATATCTCGATGCCATCCTTGAGGAGGACGGCGCCGACTCCTCGCGACTTCCCTGGAAGAAGGTAGTGGCAGTAGGCTTCAACGCCCTGTCGACAAGCGAGATCGCGATTTTCAGGCGTCTCCGTAAGCTACCGGGCTGTCCGGGTTTCGATTCTTTCGCCGATTTTTTCTGGGACGCTACGGGGCCGGTGCTCGACGGGGGCGACAACAGTGCGTCGCATTTCGTGGATATCGACCGTCGGGAGTTCCCCTCGCCGCAATGGGCCCTCCCTTTCATGGAACTCAGCGATGCCGGCTCGATGACGCCGGTGGTCAATGTGGTGGCCGCTCCTTCCAATACGGTGCAGACCAAGATTGCAGGCCGCTTGCTCTCCGACATGCGCGGGCGTCTCCCTGGCTCCGATTTCACGGAGGCCAGGGTGGCGGTGGTGCTCCCCGATGAGTCGCTGCTCCTCCCGATGCTCTACTCACTCCCCGACGATATCGGCGACATCAACCTCACGATGGGCTATTCGATCCGACTTACGGCGGTCAGTTCTTTTATGAACCTCCTCCGCCGTTCATATCTCGGCAGGCGTAGGAAAAACGGTATGCCGGCCTATTTCCATCGCGACATCCGGCGCCTGATGAACCATCCTTTCACCGAAGCGGTAGTCGGGATGGGAGGAATCCGTGAAGTGACCGACAGCCTCAACCGTCATCATCAGTATCTCGTCACACTCGATGAGTTACGTGGACTCGCCCCAGGGCTCGCCCGCATCCTCGACATCCCCGATGGCGACAGCGCCGGGGCGCTCAGACGCCTCGACTCGC
>USHH01000173.1 GCA_900554345.1 uncultured Bacteroidales bacterium
CTTGGGCTGCGCGCCGCTCATGCCGCCGAGACCCGACGACACGAAGAGATGCCCGCGCAGGTCACCGTCGTCGGGGATGCCGAGCTTCATGCGGCCCGCGTTGAGTAGCGTGTTGAATGTGCCGTGAACGATGCCCTGCGGGCCGATATACATCCAGCCGCCGGCTGTCATCTGGCCGTAGTTGGCCACGCCCATCTGCATGGCCTCGTGCCAGTCGTGGGAGTTGTCGAAGAGGCCCACCATCATGGCGTTGGTGATGATCACCCTCGGAGCGTCCTTGCGCGAGGGAAAGAGGCCCAGGGGATGGCCCGATTCCACCACGAGCGTCTGCTCGTCGGTGAGCTCCTCCAGATATTTCTTGATGAGGCGGTACTGGAGCCAGTTCTGGCACACCTGACCGGTCTCGCCGTAGGTCACGAGCTCGTAGGGATAGAGGGCGATGTCGAAGCAGAGGTTGTTGTCGATCATCACCTGGAATGCCTTTCCGGCGAGGCATTTGCCTTTATACTGGTCGATGGGCTTGGCCTTCAGGTCTCCTTCCGGACGCCAGCGGTAGGCGTATATGCGGCCGCGAGTGCGCAGCTCCTCGAGAAACTCCGGCGCCACTTTCTCATGAAGCTCCTCCGGCAGATAGCGGAGGGCGTTCTTAAGGGCCGTCACTGTTTTCTTCTTCGACAGGGTGTAGCCTCTGTCGGGTGCCCGGCGGATGCCTTCCCTGAAGGACGGCATTTCGGGATATTCGTTGCTCAGAAGTATTCTTTTACGTGATTCCATGATATTTAGGAATAATGAGTGAATTTATTGGCAAAGTTAATAAAAAAAAGAGAATTTCCGGCATGTCGGTTTCTCTTTTCATTGTCCTCCCTTAAGGGAGTCGAGGCGCTGCTGCATTTTCGCCTCCTGCGGATTGTTGCCGGGTTGCCAGAAACGCTTCCCTTGCAGCCCGTCGGGCAGATACTGCTGCTCAACGTAATTGCCGGCGTAGTCGTGGGCGTATTTATATCCTTCGTGATAGCCCAGCTCCTTCATCAGCTTGGTCGGCGCGTTGCGCAGATGGAGGGGCACCGGCAGGTTGCCGCTCCTCCTCACCTCCTGCTGCGCGGCATCGATGGCCATATACTGTGAGTTGCTCTTAGGGGAGTTGGCCAGATATATGGCGCATTCCGACAGGATGATGCGGCTCTCCGGCCACCCGATCTTCTGCACGGCGTCGAAGGTGGCGTTGGCCAGCAGCAGCGCGTTGGGGTTGGCGAGCCCTACATCCTCGGCGGCCAGTATCATCATGCGCCGCGCTATGAAGGCGGGGTCCTCGCCACCCTCCACCATCCTCGCCAACCAGTAGACTGCAGCGTCTGGGTCGCTGCCGCGCATCGACTTGATGAAGGCCGAGATGATGTCGTAGTGCATCTCTCCGTTGCGGTCATAGGCCGCAGGGTTTGTCTGGAGGTTGCGCGTCACGTTGTCGTCGTTGATTACTACTGTCTCCCCCTCCGGGGTGGCCTGCTCCAGCAGGTCGAGGATGTTGAGGAGCTTCCTGCCGTCGCCACCGGCGTAGCGGAAGAGAGCCTCGGTCTGCTCCACCTCCACTTTGCGGGCGCGGAATATCTCGTCGCGCTCCAGGGTGCGCTCCAGCAGGGTGCGCAGCGACTCGAGACCGAGAGGCTCGAGGGTGTAGACCTGCGCGCGGGATAGCAGCGGGCGTATCACTTCGAAGCTCGGATTCTCGGTGGTGGCTCCGATTAGGGTCACTATTCCCTGCTCCACGGCTCCCAGAAGGCTGTCTTGCTGCGATTTGCTGAAACGGTGTATCTCGTCGATGAAGAGTATGGGACGCCCCGTGGAGAAGACGCTCCGCGAGTCGCTCTTGCAGCGCTCTATCACCTCCCTTACCTCCTTTACACCCGCCGTGACTGCGCTCAGCGTGTAGAATGGCACGTCGGTGGTCTGCGCGATGATCTTGGCAAGGGTGGTCTTTCCCACTCCCGGAGGCCCCCACAGGATGAACGAGCTGATGCGCCCGCTCTCTATCATGCGTCTGATCACTCCTCCCTGACCTACGAGCGATTCCTGGCCGATGTAGTCGTCGAGGGTGGTGGGGCGCAGACGCTCCGCCAATGGTATGTTGTTGTTCATTTTCTGTTTTCAAGTATTTTCACAAGACCTTCCACGTCGAAGCCCTCGAGCGTGTCGACCACCACATCGCAGTATGGCGCTATCGTCTCGGCGCGCAGCGTGCCTGCCACACCTACGACGTATGCTCCCGAGTTATGGCCGGCCTTCACTCCCTGCAGGGAATCCTCGAAGACCACGCAGTGCTCCGGCTTCCTGTCGATGAGGCTTGCTCCGAGCAGGTATCCCTCGGGATCAGGCTTGGAATGCGTCACCATGTCTCCGTCGACGATCTTGCGGAAATATTGTCGGAAGTCGGGCAGGTCGCTCCAGAGGTGCTGCATCTTCTTGTCGTTGCTGCTGGTCACGATCACGGCCGGTATGCCGCGCCTGTTGAGAGTGCTGAGAAGCTCGACGGCCCCGGGTAGCGGTGTGTACTTCATCTGTCCCTCCAGCTCGTAGAGCCTCGCCTCCACTTTGGCGCGTGTCGACGCGTCGGGATAGTTGTCGGAGAGTATCTTCTCGAGGGTGGTGCCCTTGATTTTGCGGGCGAAATCCTCGATGCCCGTGGGATATTCCCTCTCGATCCTTGTCCATATCTCGCTGTATGCGTTTTCCGAGTCTATCAGCACTCCGTCAAGGTCGAAGAGAAATCCGGCGTTGATGGCTGGTTTGTCCATATTATTTGTCAGGGTTTATCGTTATAAGGGTAGATTAACGGCTTTCGCGGTAGATTTTACGGCAAAAGTAATCAATATTTCAATACTAACAACTAATTTTGCAGTTTGATATTGTGGTCGGCCCGCAGGTCGGCTGCGTTTGCTGATAAAAAAAGAGTTTCGACACATAATGATTCAGGATATCGCATTGCGTGTAAGGCCGGAAGTGGCAGCCGACAGGGAGGCCCTTGTCTCGCTGTTGTCGTCTCATGTCTCTCTGGGGCGTTATGCCGTAAATGATTTCCGCATCGTGAGACGGTCGGTCGACGCCCGCCAGCGTCAGGTCATGGTCAATGTCACGTTGCGCGTGGCCACTGGTTGCGACATGAAGGTGACGGGCGACTATAATCCGGTAGAGTTTCGCGACGTGACGGCGGCATCTCCCGCTGTGGTAATAGTTGGTGCCGGGCCGGCCGGTCTTTTTGCCGCGCTCAGGGCTCTGGAGCTCGGCATGCGCCCGGTGGTGCTCGAGAGAGGACGTGGCGTCGACGAGCGACGCATTGACATAGCTGCGCTCTGCCGCACCCGCTCGGTGGATTCCGATTCCAACTATTGTTTCGGCGAGGGTGGCGCCGGCGCTTTCAGCGACGGCAAGCTTTACACCCGCAGCGACAAGCGCGGCAATGTGGGGGCGGTGCTTTCCCTGCTCGTGCAGCACGGTGCGTCGGAGGATATCCTTATCGATGCCCATCCCCACATCGGCAGCGACCGTCTTCCCGCGGTGATAAAAAGCATCCGGCAGACGATCATCGATCATGGCGGCGAGGTGAGGTTTTCCACCAAGGTGAATTCCCTGCTCATCGAAGGCGATGAGGTGAAGGGCGTCGCCACGGAGTCGGGGGAGGTCTTCGAGGGACCTGTGGTGCTCGCCACTGGTCATTCGGCCCGCGATGTCTACCGCTGGCTCCACGAGCAGGGCGTCGACCTCCAGGCCAAGGGCTTTGCCGTGGGCGTGAGGCTCGAGCATCCGCAGCATCTCATCGACACGTTGCAATATCATAACCCTTCCGGAAGGGGCAGATGGCTTCCGGCGGCTGAATACGTCTTCAAGACGCAGGTCGACGGCCGCGGAGTCTACAGCTTCTGCATGTGTCCCGGTGGTGTCATTGTGCCGGCGGCGTCGGCTCCGGGAGAGCTGGTGGTCAACGGCATGTCGGCGTCGGCGCGTGCCGGGCGCTGGGCCAATTCCGGCATGGTGGTGGAGATCCGTCCCGGTGATTTTCCTGAGTATGCCTCCCATGGCGTCTTCGAGCTCCTCGACATGCAGGAAGACCTCGAGCGGCGGTTCTACGAGGAGGCCGGCGGTTCGATCAATGCTCCGGCGCAGGTGATGACCGATTTCGTTGCCGGACGCCGCTCGCGTGCCACACTTCCCACATCTTATATCCCGGGTGTACACTCCGCGCGTTTCGACCGCCTTCTTCCACCTTTCATATGGGAGAGGCTGCGCAAGGGATTCATCGCCTTCGACAGGTCGAGGCATGGGTTTCTCTCTCCTGAGGCTCAGCTCGTGGGCCTCGAGTCGCGCACCTCGAGTCCTGTCAGGGTGCCCCGCGACCCGGCGTCGCTTCAGCATGTCAGGCTGAAGGGCCTTTATCCCGCCGGCGAAGGTGTGACTCAGCTGTGGCTGAGAAAACGCATTGACCGCGCCTTAATGGACGTGGATATTTCTGACCTTTTGACCGAAGAAGAGCGTAATGAATTGCACCTTCCGGGACTTTCTGAAGCGATTAATTCTCTGCATCATCCTAAGGCCGGCGCTCCGATTGGTCCTTTGCAGAATCGAACGGATCCGGCTTGGCAGCGGTTGAAATTCGATGAGCTTCTGGCTCAGCAGATTTCGCTGAAGAAATCTCGTGAAATGCGGGATATGAACAAAGGACCGTTGATGCCGCTGCGCAAAGGCGACAACAACTCTTTGACAGCAAAATTTTTCCATTCCCTGCCCTTTAAGCTGACAAAGGCCCAGATTCGAGT
>USHH01000174.1 GCA_900554345.1 uncultured Bacteroidales bacterium
CTCAATTTAACCAGAAATATCGGCATCATGGCCCACATCGATGCCGGCAAGACCACTACTTCCGAACGCATCCTCTTCTATACAGGCCTCACCCACAAGATCGGCGAGGTGCATGACGGCGCGGCCACCATGGACTGGATGGAGCAGGAGCAGGAACGAGGCATCACAATCACTTCCGCCGCAACCACCACCTTCTGGAACTACGGCGGCAACAAATACAAGATCAACCTTATCGACACCCCGGGACACGTCGACTTCACGGTCGAGGTGGAGCGCTCGCTGCGTGTGCTCGACGGCGCCGTGGCAGCTTTCTGCGCGGTGGAGCCCCAGAGCGAGACCGTGTGGCGTCAGGCCGACAAATACAATGTGCCCCGTATCGGATACGTCAACAAGATGGACCGTTCGGGCGCCAATTTCTTCGAGGTGGTGCGTCAGGTAAAAGACGTGCTCGGCGCCAATCCGCTCCCCATCCAGATCCCCATCGGGGCCGAGGAGTCGTTCAAGGGTGTCGTTGACCTCATCGCCATGAAGGCCATCTTCTGGCACGACGAGACCATGGGAGCCGAATACGAGGTAGACGAGATTCCCGCCAGCCTCCGCGACGAGGCCGAGGAATGGCGCGACAAGATGCTCGAGAACCTCGCCGAATTCGACGAGACGCTCATGGAGAAATATTTCGACGATCCCGCCACCATCACGGAGGATGAGATCCGCAGCGCCATCCGCAACGCCACGCTCAAGATGCAGGTCAACCCGATGATCTGCGGCAGCTCGTTCAAGAACAAGGGCGTGCAGACGCTGCTCGACGCCGTCTGCGCATATCTGCCCTCTCCGGAGGATGCGGGCGCCGTAGAGGGTCACGAGCCGGGCGATCCCGACACCGTGATCACACGCGAGCCCAACAGCGAGGCTCCTATGTGCGCGCTGGCGTTCAAGATCGCCACCGACCCATATGTGGGCCGTCTCTGCTTCTTCCGTGTCTACTCCGGCGACATCCAGGCCGGCTCCTACGTGCTCAACACACGCTCCGGCAAGAAGGAGAGGATCTCGCGTCTCTTCCAGATGCACTCCAACAAGCAGAACCCCAAGGAGCAGATCGGCTGCGGCGACATCGGCGCGGGCGTGGGCTTCAAGGATATCCGCACCGGCGACACGCTCTGCGATGAGAACGCTCCCATAGTGCTCGAGGCCATGGAGTTCCCCGATCCCGTGATCGGCATCGCCGTGGAGCCGAAGACCCAGAAAGACCTCGACAAGCTCGGCGTAGGCCTTCAGAAGCTCGCCGAGGAAGACCCGACCTTCCGCGTGGAGACCAACGAGGAGACAGGCCAGACCGTGATCAGCGGTATGGGCGAGCTTCACCTCGACATCATCATCGACCGTCTGCGCCGCGAGTTCAAGGTGGAGTGCAACCAGGGCCGTCCGCAGGTCACCTACAAGGAGGCCATCACAAAGCCCGTGGAGCTGCGTGAGGTATTCAAGAAGCAGACCGGTGGCCGTGGTAAGTTCGCCGACATCATCGTGCGCATCGAGCCGGCCGACGACGACTTCGAGGGCTCGCTCCAGTTTGTCGACGAGGTGAAGGGCGGCAACATCCCCAAGGAATACATCCCCTCCGTGCAGAAGGGCTTCCAGACAGCCATGAAGAACGGCGTACTCGCCGGCTATCCTGTGGAGCGCCTCAAGGTGACGCTGCTCGACGGCAGCTTCCACCCCGTGGACTCCGACCAGCTCTCGTTTGAGCTCTGCGCCATCCAGGCCTTCAAGAAGGGCTCCGAGAAAGCGGGCCCCGTGCTCATGGAGCCTATCATGAAGATCGAGGTAGTGACTCCGGAGGAGTCGATGGGCGACGTGATCGGCGACCTCAACAAGCGCCGCGGTCAGGTAGAGGGTATGGAGACAAGCCGCAGCGGCGCCAGGATCGTGAAGGCGAAGGCTCCACTCGCCGAGATGTTCGGCTATGTGACAGCGCTCCGCACCATCACATCGGGACGTGCCACCAGCACCATGTCGTTCAGCCACTATTCAGAGGTGAGCAACTCGATAGCACGCAATGTGCTCACTGAAGTGCAGGGCCGTGTCGACCTTTTGAAATAATAACAGTCATCCACAGATATGAACGAGAAAATCAGAATCAAACTCAAATCTTACGACCATAACCTGGTCGACAAATCGGCCGAGAAGATCGTGAAGACGGTGAAATCGACCGGCGCTGTGGTGAGCGGCCCGATACCCCTGCCGACCCACAAGCGCATCTTCACCGTCAACCGCTCGACTTTCGTCAACAAAAAGGCCCGCGAGCAGTTTGAGCTCTCTTCCTATCAGCGTCTTATCGACATCTACAGCTCTTCGTCGAAGACAGTAGACGCGCTGATGAAGCTCGAGCTCCCCAGCGGCGTGGATGTGTCGATCAAGGTGTAAGAGAGAGAAGGGAAAATCCCGAAAGAAATCACAACCATCAAAGTAAAGTAAGAAATGCCAGGATTATTAGGAAAGAAAATCGGAATGACATCCGTTTTCAGTGCCGACGGCAAGAACGTGCCGTGCACTGTTATCGAAGTAGGTCCTTGTGTGGTTACTCAGCTTAAGACAGTGGAGAAAGACGGCTACAGCGCAGTCCAGGTAGGCTTCCAGGAGAAGAAGGAGAAGCACACCACCAAGCCGATGGCCGGCCACTTCCAGAAAGCAGGCGTAGCCCCGCAGCGCCACTTGGCCGAGTTCAAGTCGTTTGAGACAATGCCGGAGCTGGGACAGACGCTCACGGTCGACCTCTTCCAGGAGGGCGCCTTCGTGGATGTAGTGGGCACAAGCAAAGGCAAAGGTTTCCAGGGCGTAGTGAAGCGCCATGGGTTCGGTGGCGTAGGCCAGAGCACACACGGCCAGCACAACCGTCTGCGCGCGCCGGGTTCAATCGGTGCCTGCTCCTATCCCGCCAAGGTCTTCAAGGGCCTGCGCATGGCCGGCCAGATGGGCAACGAGCGCGTCACAGTGCAGAATCTCCAGGTCATCAAGGTGATTCCCGAGCACAATCTGTTAATGATCAAGGGCTCCATACCGGGCTCGAAAGGTTCAATCGTTTTAGTTGAGAAATAATGGAAGTAGCAGTATACAATATCAAGGGGGAAGACACCGGACGTAAGGTGACGCTCAACGACAATGTATTCGCCCGCGACCTCAGCGAGGGCAATGCCGAACACACGATATATCTCGACGTAAAACAGTATCTGGCCAACCAGCGTCAGGGCACACACAAGAGCAAGGAGCGCAGCGAGGTGAGCGGCTCCACGCGCAAGCTCGGACGCCAGAAAGGCGGCGGCGGCGCGCGTCGCGGCGACATCAACAGCCCGGTGCTCCGCGGCGGCGGCCGAGTATTCGGCCCGCGTCCGCGCGACTACCGTCAGAAGATCAACAAGAAGATGAAGGCACTCGCAAGGCGCATCGCGCTGACCTCGAAGGTGCAGAACATCATCGTGGTGGAGAACTTCACATTCGACAAGCCGCGCACCAAGAGCTTCATCGAGGTTGCCAAGAGCTTCAAGATCGACGACAAGAAGGTGCTTCTGGTGATGAACGACAACGACCGCAACGTGCTTCTGTCGGTGCGCAACATCCCCAACGCGCTGATGACACAGGCCAAGGACCTCAACGCCTACACCGTGCTCAATACCGACGCTATCCTCGTGACCGAAGACAGCCTCGCAGTGATCAATGAATTCTAAACCGAAGGAGATAAGACAACATGGACATCCAGATCAGACCGATAGTGACTGAAAAGGCCACGGCATACAGCGAGAAGCTCAACTGCTACACGTTTGCAGTGTCTCCGGAGGCCAACAAGTTTCAGATCAAGGACATTGTGGAGAAGCTCTACAATGTGAGAGTTGAAAAGGTGAACGTGGCCTGCTATGCAGGCAAGCGCAAGCAGCGCTACACGAAGGGCGGTCTCGTACGCGGCCGCAAGCCCGCATTCAAGAAGGCCTACGTCACAGTGGCCAAAGGACAGAAGATCGACTATTATAGCAACATTTAACACTGATGGCAGTAAGAAAATTCAAGCCCACAACCCCTGGGCAAAGACACAAGATTATTGGTGTGTTCCGCAACGAGGTGCTCACTAAGGGCGCCAACGGGGAGAAGCTCGTGAAGCAGATTTCCAAAATAGCACCAGAAAAGTCTCTTACAGTCGGTAAGCGGTCGACAGGCGGCCGCAACACCGAGGGCCACCTGACTACGCGCTACCGCGGCGGGGGCCACAAGAGAAAATTGCGTCTCATCGACTTCAAGAGAAACAACGACGGAGTGCCGGCAACGGTGATGACCATCGAGTATGATCCCAACCGCTCGGCCCGCATCGCCCTTCTCTACTACAAAGACGGCTCGAAGGCCTACATGGTGGCTCCCAACGGGCTCACAGTAGGCCAGACAGTGATGAGCGGCGAGGATGCCGCCCCCGAGGTAGGCAACACGCTGCCCCTCTCGAAGATACCTGTCGGAACACTAATCCATTGTATCGAACTGAAGCCTGGCCAGGGCGCCGTCATGGCACGCTCTGCAGGCACGTTCGCTCAGTTGACTTCGCGCGAAGGAGACTACGCGATCATCAAATTGCCTTCCGGAGAGACAAGGAAGGTGCTTCTCTCATGCCGCGCCACAGTAGGCGTGGTAGGCAACAGCGACCACGCCCTCGAGAGCAGCGGCAAGGCCGGACGCTCGCGCTGGCTGGGACGCCGCCCCCACAACCGCGGCGTCGTGATGAACCCTGTAGACCACCCCATGGGGGGTGGCGAGAAGCACGGC
>USHH01000175.1 GCA_900554345.1 uncultured Bacteroidales bacterium
TGTCATGAAGGGGAGGCCGGAGGCCTCACTCGCTGATGTCACACGTTGAAGCGTAAGTGCATGATGTCGCCGTACTGCACCACGTATTCCTTCCCCTCGACCGACATTCTGCCGGCCTCCTTCACGGCGTTCTCCGAGCCCAGCGACACGAAGTCGTCGTATTTGATCACCTCGGCGCGGATGAACCCCTTCTCGAAGTCGGTGTGGATGATGCCCGCCGCCTGCGGAGCCTTCGTGCCCTCCGTGAACGTCCAGGCCCTCACCTCGTCGGGACCCGCCGTGAAATAGGTCTTGAGCCCCAGCAGCGAGTAGGCCGCCCGGATCAGGCGGTTGACGCCGCTGCTCTCCAGCCCGATCTCGGCCAGAAACTCCGCCCGCTCCTCGGCGGTGTCGAGCTCCGCGATGTCGCTCTCCGTGGCCGCAGCCACCACCATGATGCCGCTGTCGTCGCCCTCCAGAGCCTTGCGCACCTGCTCCACATAACGGTTGCCCGTGGCCGCCGACGCCTCGTCGACATTGCAGACGTAGAGCACCGGCTTATTGGTGAGCAGGAAGAGGTCGCGCGCGAAGCGCCGCGCGTCGGGGCTGTCAAACCGCACGCTGCGGGCCGGCCTGCCCTGGCTCAGCGCCTCCCTGTAGGCCGAGAGCACCTCGGCCTGGAGCTTCGCCGCCTTGTCGCCGCCGGTCTGTGCCGCCTTCAGCGTCTTAGCGAGGCGCGACTCCACAGTCTCGAGGTCCTTGAGCTGGAGCTCGTAGTTGATGATCTCCATGTCGCGCACGGGGTCGACCGTGCCGTCGACATGCGTGATGTTGTCGTCGTCGAAGCAGCGGAGCACGTGGAGGATGGCGTCGGTCTCGCGGATGTTGGCGAGGAACTTGTTGCCGAGCCCCTCGCCCTTCGAGGCTCCCTTCACGAGGCCCGCGATATCGACGATCTCCACCGTGGCGGGCACCACGGACTTAGGACTGCACATCTCCACCAGGCGGTCGAGACGGGTGTCGGGCACCGAGATCATGCCCACATTGGGCTCGATGGTGCAGAACGGGAAATTGGCCGACTGAGCCTTAGCGCTGCTCAGACAGTTGAATAGGGTGGACTTCCCCACATTAGGGAGGCCCACTATGCCGCATTTTAATGCCATTGGTCGTAGTTGGTTTTATTCTGTTGCTGTTTTTCTCCGCAAAATTAATAAATTAAGGGCAAACCATCACCTTTCCGAGGCGTTATAAGTAAAAATCCGCTCAACAGCGCTCAACCAAAACACACCGAATATGGACGACAAACTCATACAGCAGCGTCTTCAGGCCGATGAAGACGCGCTCCACGCCCGAAAAGACAGCGTGATGCTGCGGCTGCTCGGCTATCTGCTGGCCCTCGTGCTCGGCGGAGCCATCGTATGCTTCATCATCGGCCTGCTCAAGACCACCGTCGACTTCCTGATCATCGTGGGCTCCGTGCTCCTGATCGTGGCCATCTTCATCGTGTGGATGTATCACTCCGTGAAATGGCACATCACCGCCGGACGCTACCGCCGACTCCTCGACGACTACCGCGCACGCGACGGCGAGAACACCCTGACAAAATAAATCTTAAAGCTACTGAGATTATGAAAAAGACAGACGACGCCATGCAGGCGGCCATCGCACTGCTCGACAAGGCAAAACACGAGATCTACGAGAATATGGAGGCCCGAGGCTTCGCGGCCGTGATCTGGGACCTCTCCAGCGCCGGATTCCACTACATACCCGAGATCTTCATCCGCCCCGCCACCGGCAAGGGGAAGACCGACGTGGTGCGCATCGCCGGCCTCTACGCCTACGACGGCACACTCTACGCCATCGAGGAAGACAATCCCGCCGTGGACTTCAATAAATTCTACAACCCCGACGACGAGGTGCGCCCCGTGGTGGTGACACTCACCGCCGACTCCGCCGCCAGCCGTCTCGGCGACCCGCGCGATGCCGCCGGGTTCACCACCAAGGGCTCCGTGGAGGAATGGATCGCCATCGGCGACTGCTATTTCGAGGCCCTCGCCGAGGAGTGACAAAAGACATAAGTAAAGATTTTGATTGTAATTAATGCGTGAGGATGCCGGGTTTCCGGCGTCCTGCATGAGCATATACACGGCAATATCCCGCCCACCTCATACGTTTCTTATGAGATGATGAATATCGCGCACGCATTCAGGCGGCTCCAACTTCCGTGCCTCCTCATATCCAGCCTTTTCTTGCTCTGCGGATGCAGCACCAAGAAAAACACTGCCATCTCCCGCAACTGGCAGGCATTCACCACGCGCTATAACGTCTACTTCAACGGCTCCGAGCACTACAAGGAGACGCTCGGCGCCATGGAGAAGGGGTATGAGGACGACTACAGCCGCCAGCTGCTCGTGCATCCCGCCGAGGCCAAGAACGACCCGCTGATGCCACAGCCCTCCGGCGACTTCACACGCACCATCGAGAAGATGCAGAAGGCCATCCAGCTCCACTCCATCAAGAAGAAGCCCGCCAAGAAGAAGGGCACACAGAAGGAGAAGGACTTCAGGGCCCGCGAGGAGTTCAACCCCTTCCTCCACAACGCCTGGCTCACCATGGGCAAGGCGCAGTTTCACAACGGCGACTTCCTCGGCGCCGCCTCCACCTTCCTCTACATCTCCAAGCATTTCAAGTGGCTCCCCAGGACCGTCACCGAGGCGCGCCTCTGGCAGGCACGCTGCTACTGCGCCATGGACTGGGGCTACGAGGCCGAGAACATACTCCGCCTCGTGAAGCCCGCCGAGCTCACCACAGGCGCCCTGCGCGAGCTCTACAACCTCACCCAGGCCGACTACCTGCTCCACACCGACAACGACAAGGAGGCCGCGAAATATCTCGCCGAGGCCGCACGGAGCGCAAAGGGAAGCCAGAAAAACCGCCTCTGGTTTCTCCTCGGACAGGTCTACGCCCGCCTCGGACAGAAAGGCAACGCCTACCAGGCCTTCCGCCACGCCGGCTCCGGCGCCGCTACCGCCTACCGCACGAAGTTCAACGCCCGAATCAAGCAGAGCGAGGTCTTCGCCGGACAGAATATCAAGAGCGAAGTCAACGCCCTCCGCGCCATGACACGCTACCAGCGCAACAAGGAATACCTCGACCAGATCTACTATGCCATCGGCAACCTATACCTCTCGCGAAAGGACACCGCCAAGGCCAAGGAAAACTATATCCTGGCCGTCGAGAAGTCGACCCGCCAGGGCATCGACAAGGCGCTCGCCCAGGTGGCCCTCGGCAACATCTACTTCAGCGAGCATGAATACGTGAAGGCGCAGCCCTGCTACGCCGAGGCCGTGCCGCAGCTGAGCGCCGACTATCCCGGCTACAAGACACTCAAGTCGCGCAGCGACGTGCTCGACGAGCTCGCCGTCTACGCCGGCAACGTGGAGCTCCAGGACTCCCTGCTGCGCCTCGCCGCCATGACCCCCGAGGAGCAGAAGGCCGTATGCCAGAAGATCGTCGACGACCTCATCAAGAAGGAGAAGGAGGAGGCCGAGGCCGCCAGGCGCGAGGCGTATCTCGCCGAGCAGGAGGCGAAGGGGCAGGACGGCAAGCGCCCGGGCGACGCCCCGCAGCAGAACTTCCAGATGAACGGCGACAAGTCGTGGTATTTCTACAACACCATGACCAAGAACGCCGGCAAGACGGAGTTCCAGCGCCGATGGGGCGCCCGCAAGCTCGAGGACGACTGGCGCCGCCGCAACCGCCAGAGCTTCCAGCTCGAGGAGGAGCCGGAAGACGACGGGGAGGCCGACGAGAGCCCCGCCGAGGCCAACGACTCCATCTCGCCGGAGGAGAAGGAGATGCTCGAGAAGGAGAACGACCCCCACAACGTGGAGTTCTACCTCAAGCAGATCCCGAAGACCGACGAGGAGAAGCAGACCGCCAACGACATCATCCAGGAGGGACTCTACAACATGGGAGTCATACTCAAGGACAAGCTCGAGGACTTCAGCGCCGCCCGCAGCGAGTTCATGCGCCTCGAGAGCCGCTATCCCGACAACATCTACCGCCTCGACGTCTACTACAACATGTATCTCATGGCCGTGAGGGAGGGCGACAAGGCGGAGGCCGAGCGCTGGCGGCAGAAAATCCTCACCGACTTCCCCGACAGCCCATACGGGCAGGCGATGACCGACCCGGCCTATTTCGACAACCTGCGCCGCATGAACGAGATACAGGAGGAGATGTATGCCCGCGCCTACGACGCCTATCTGGCCGACGACAACCCCACGGTGCACGCCGAAGCCGACAGGATGCAGAGCGAATACCCGCTCTCGGAGCTCCTGCCGAAGTTCGTCTTCATCGACGCCCTCTCCTACGCCACCGACGGCGACACGGAGAAGGCCAAGGAGCGCCTCACGGAGCTGCTCGGCCGCTGGCCCGACACCGACATGACCGACATGGCGGCCAGCATCCTCAAGAGCCTCAAGGCCGGACGCAAGCCCAACAGCGGCGGCGGCACCCTCCGCGGCATGCTCTGGGACCCCCGCCTCACCGACTCCGACTCCGACGGGACAGGAGCCGACGGCCAGCCCGCCAATTTCGAGCGCGACCCGGAGTCGCCGCAGTATCTCGTGCTCGCCTATCCACGCGACTCAGTGAGCAGCAACGCCCTGCTCTACGATGTGGCCCGCTTCAATTTCTCCTCTTTCGTGGTGAAGGACTTCGACCTGGAGCTCATGAGCTTCGGCAATGTGGGCCTCCTGATAGTGAAGGGATTCTCCAACCTCCGCGAGCTCGAGCACTACCGCAGCGT
>USHH01000176.1 GCA_900554345.1 uncultured Bacteroidales bacterium
TGTCTCTATGGGCGCCGCCACAAGGGGCGATACCAAACTGGCCGATACCGTGCGGGCCCTCGCCAATTACGGCTCGGAACGGAAATACGTGTTCCGCTACCGGGGCCGGAATTCGCGCCTCGACGAAATCCAGGCGGCGGTGCTCCGCGCCAAGCTGCCACACCTCGACGCCGACAACGACCTGCGACGCCGCGTGGCCGTAAGATACGCCAGCGAGATACACAACAGCGAGGTAACACTCCCCTACACCGCGGCCGGCGAGACACTCGGCGAGAGGGTGGCAGGCAGTGTGTGGCATATCTTTCCTATACTCAGTCCGAGGCGCGACGAGCTCCGGCAATGGCTCGCGGAGCAAGGCGTGCAGACGCTGATCCATTACCCCATCCCGCCTCACAAGCAGGAATGCTATCGGGAATGGAGCGGCATGGCGCTGCCGATAAGCGAGGCCATCCACCGGGAGGAGCTCTCGCTCCCGATCTCGCCGGCGATGACCGACGAGGAGGTCTCCACTGTAATCAAGGCCGTAAACGCTTTCGGATAGGCTGAAATCCGGAAAGCGCCCATATTAAGCACACAACAACCCAAAAGAATAAATAAATCTATTAAAAAAATGAAAGGAATAGTACTTGCCGGCGGATCAGGCACACGCCTTTATCCGATTACGAAGGGAGTGAGCAAACAGCTCCTTCCGATCTATGACAAACCTATGGTGTATTATCCGATATCGGTGCTGATGAACGCCGGGATCCGCGAGATACTCCTGATCTCGACCCCGCAGGACCTCCCCGGCTTCAGGCGACTGCTGGGCGACGGCAGCGACTTCGGCGTAGAGCTGAGCTATGCCGAGCAGCCGAGTCCCGACGGGCTCGCGCAGGCCTTCATCATCGGCCGCGACTTCATCGGCGACGACAGCGTATGCCTGGTGCTCGGCGACAACATCTTCCACGGCGCGGGCTTCAACGAGGTGCTCAGCAATGCGGTGGAGAATGTGGAGCGCCACGGCAAAGCCACGGTGTTCGGCTACTGGGTCGATGACCCGGAACGCTACGGCGTGGCGGAATTCGACAGGCAGGGCAACTGCCTGAGCATCGAGGAGAAGCCGGAACATCCCAAGAGCAACTACGCGGTGGTGGGCCTATACTTCTACCCCAACAGCGTGGTCGACATCGCATCCCGCATCAAGCCGTCGGCACGCGGCGAGCTCGAGATCACCACCGTCAATCAGGAATACCTGAAAAGCAACGACCTCAAGGTGGAGGTGCTCCCCCGCGGCTTCGCATGGCTCGACACGGGCACCCACGACTCGCTGGCCGACGCCTCGATTTACGTGGAGGTGCTCGAGAAGCGCCAGGGCCTGAAGATCGGATGTCTCGAAGGGATAGCCTACCGCCACGGGTGGATAAGCGAGGAAAAGATGCGCAGCGTGGCGCAGCCGATGCTGAAAAACGACTACGGCAAATATCTGCTGAAGGTGATCGACGAGCTGAAGCGCGATGGCGGCAGCAACGGCAACTGACCTCAGGCATGTCAGCACAGACCACGGATGACAGGGTCGACCGACAGCGGGGAAACATGCCGGAGGCATGTCCCTACAAGCCGAGAAACGTGAATACGCCTCGGAAGGGATTGCGAATTTATCGGCATGGCATCTAAACCATCGGGGGGCTCTGCTGGTTATAAAGGAGAACAACCCCAAAACACAATAAGACAATGAAAAAATACAGATGTCAGGTATGCGACTGGATATATGATCCGGCAATCGGCGATCCCGACGGCGGCATAGCCCCGGGCACAGCATTCGAAGACCTCCCCGACGACTGGGTATGCCCCGTCTGCGGTGTCGGAAAAGAGGATTTCGTGGTAGAGCCGTAACCATTCAGCCCGCCGCGCGGGCATATAAAAGCTGAAAGCGCCAGGAAAGGAAGGCCAAAACCCTTCCAGTTCTTGGCGCTTTCGTGTCTTTTTGCTACCTTTGCAACTGGAAATATCTTAATCTAATGTCATGGCATCAACCGCGACCACAAGAAAATCGCTATATCTCAAGATAATCGCACATTTAGGATGTCTGCTGACAGCCATAGCGTGGGGCACATCGTTTCTGTCGACCAAAGTGCTGATGGAAGACGGCGGCTTCTCGCCGGTGGAGGTCTACATCTACCGTTTCACGCTCGCCTATCTGCTCCTCCTCATACTGACCTTTAAGAAGATAAAGTCAAACAACTGGCGCGACGAACTGACCTTCATGATCAGCGGCATCTGCGCTGGCTCCCTCTATTTCGTGACCGAGAACTATGCCCTTCAGAACACCACGACGGGCAATGTATCGCTGCTCGGCTCGGTGTCGCCGATCTTCACCACGATCCTTATGGTGGTGGTCTACAAACAGTCGCTGAAATTCGGCACGGTGCTTGGCTCGCTGATAGCGTTCGCGGGCGTGGGATGCGTGATCTTCTCCCACGGCGAGAGCATCGAGATCCGGCCCATGGGCGACCTTCTGGCGCTGGGCGCCTCTATGTCGTGGGCCGTCTACACCATCACCATCCGCAGGGTGATTCCACACTACAACTCCCTCTTCATCACGCGCAAGCTCTTCCTCTACGGAGTGCTCTCGGCATTGCCGATGCTATGCTTCCAGGAGGGTCCCTACCATATAGTGGAGCTCTTCACGGAGACCAAGATGCTGCTCAACATCCTCTTTCTGGTGGTGTTCTGCTCCGTGGTAGGCTACCTGATATGGAACGAGAGCATGAAGATCCTGGGCGCCGTCACCACCAACAACTACATCTACATGCAGCCTCTGGTGACGATGGTGGCGGCCTACTTCGTCTTCGATGAGGAAATCTACCTTCTGGGCTACATCGGATGCGTGCTGATCATCGGCGGCCTGATCATCGCCGACAAGATGAAGAAATAGACTGAGGCCTGATGGGCAGCGACGATCTACATATCACGGAGGAGACGGAGCGGAGGTTTGAGGCCTTCCTCAAGGGCAAGCGCCTGCGCAAGACGCAGGAACGTTTCGCCATACTGCGCAAATGCCTGGGCTACACCGGGCATTTCGAGGCCGACGGCCTGCACGGCGACCTGGAGAGCGACGGCTACCACGTGAGCCGCGCCACGGTCTACAACACTCTGGAGCTGCTGACGCAGTGCGGCATCCTGACGCGGCTGCTCTTCGACCCCCATCAGGCCCGCTACGAGCGCGCCGACCGCAACCACTGCCATCTGGTGTGCACCCAGTGCGGCAGGATACGCGAGATCGACGACAAGGAGGTGACCGGGCGCCTCAGCAACATGCGCCTCTCCACCTTCACGCCGCAGACCATGTCGATATGCATCTACGGCATCTGCGCGGCGTGCCAGAGGCGCAACCGCCGCAAGACAAAGAAATAAGACAGCCATGAAATAAACCGAAACCAAACAACAACCTTAAAACAGAATAACGACAATGGCAAGAGTAAAACCCTTCAAAGGAGTCCGTCCGCCGAAAGAGCTGGTGGAGGAAGTAGTGTCGCGTCCCTACGACGTGCTCAACAGCGAGGAGGCCCGCAAGGAGGCCGAGGGAAATCCCAAATCGCTCTATCACATAATCAAACCCGAGATCGACTTCGAGCCGGGCACCGACGAGCATGACCCCAAGGTCTACGACAAGGCGGTGGAGAACTTCAGGAAGTTCCAGGCCGAAGGCTGGCTGAAGCAGGACGACAAGGAGAACTACTATATCTACGCCCAGACCATGGACGGCCGCACACAGTATGGCTTCGTGGTGGGCGCATGGGTCAACGACTACATGGAGGGACGCATCAAGAAGCACGAGCTCACCCGCCGCGACAAGGAGGAAGACCGCATGAAGCACGTGAGGGTCAATAACGCCAACATCGAGCCGGTGTTCTTCGCGTTCCCTGACAACGCGGCCCTCGAGGAGATCATCAGGACAGTGACAGCCGGCAAGCCTGAATACGACTTCGTGGCTCCCGACGGCTTCGGCCACACCCTCTGGGTGATCAGCGACGACGCCCTCATCAACCGCATCACCGAGGAATTCGCCAAGATCCCCAACCTCTACATAGCCGACGGCCACCACCGTTCCGCCGCCGCCGCCCTCGTGGGCGCCGAGAAGGCAAAGAACAACCCCAACCACAAGGGCGACGAGGAATACAACTACTTCCTCGCAGTGGCATTCCCCGCATCACACCTCAAGATCATCGACTACAACCGCGTGGTGCGCGACCTCAACGGCCTGACACCCGCCCAATTCCTCGACAAGCTGAGAGAGAACTTCGAGGTAGAGGACAAGGGCACCGAGATCTACCGCCCGGCAGCGCTCCACAACTTCTCGCTCTATCTCGACGGCCGCTGGTATTCGCTCACGGCGAAGCCCGGCACCTACAACGACCAGGACCCCATCGGCGTGCTCGACGTGACCGTCAGCTCCGACCTCATCCTTCGCGACATCCTCGGCATCCCCGACCTGCGCAGCGACAAGAGGATCGACTTCGTGGGCGGCATCCGCGGCCTCGGCGAGCTCAAGAAGCGCGTCGACAGCGGCGAGATGAAGATGGCTCTCGCCCTCTATCCCGTCACCATGGACCAGCTGATGGCCATCGCCGACAGCGGCAACATCATGCCTCCCAAGACCACATGGTTCGAGCCCAAGCTCCGCTCGGGCCTCATCATCCACAAGCTCGACTGACAACTCCATCATCGGCATACTGAAACAGCGGCACC
>USHH01000177.1 GCA_900554345.1 uncultured Bacteroidales bacterium
GGGAGGGAGCCAGCCTAAGCCGGCTCCACTCCCGGTTCAGTCCTTATCGGGATGTACGGTGAAACTGCGGGTCACATCGCCCAGCTCTCCGCAACCCTCCGGGAGGTCGTCGACGGTAGGAACGACCGTGATGTAAAGCTGCAGATTTCCGGTGGCGAGCGACTTGTCGACCTGAAGCACGAGCATCGTCATGGCCAATGAGTTGACACCTTCGGCAAAAGTGCCGGGAAGGAAGCGGCACGCGAAAGGCGGCGTATTGGAATAGCCGTCGAGACTCGGAACAGGCATGGCCTGACTCGTGACATAATATTTCACGTCGGCCAAGCCGGCGCTGCTGCCGTTGGCCGACACCACGGAGATGCCCTCCACCGACGGGATGGATTCAAGGACGCCATACAGCATATTGTCATGCACCACCACATTGCCGAGAGTCACGTTGAAGTCCACATCGGGCAGGTCATTGTCGTCGCAAGAGGCCAGCAGGCACAGCGGCAACAGGAAGAGGAGATAAATCAGCTTTTTCATAACTTACTTTTTTTGACATAGTGAATGTTGGGGAAGACCGGTCGGACGACCGGCCTTTGCTATATAACGCGCGGCTGCAAAGATGGTTGGCTATGAATTGCGGAATTCCTTGGGGGAGACGCCGGCGTGCTTCTTGAAATACTTTCCGAAAAACGACTGCGTGGGGAAATGAAGCTCCTCGGCGATCTGCTGCACGGTGAGATTGCTCGACTTGAGCATAACCTTGGCCTCAAGCATCACGTAGCGCTCTATCCACTCCACGGCGGTGGCACCGGTCTCGGCCTTGACGGTGCGCGAGAGATGCTTGGCGGTGATATTGAGCTTGGCGGCGTAGAAATCGAGGAAGCGCTCGTGGCGGAAGTTCTGCTGCACGAGGGAAAGGAACCTGGCGGCGATGCGCCCCTGCGAGGAGTGGCCGCTGTCGAGAATGGAGTCATAGCAGCGGTGGCCGTAGCGGAAGAAGAACGAGGCGAGGGTATAGACCACCGTCTCGTGCCGGTAAGGGTTGCCGGTGTCGGAATTCAGCTCCACGAGGTCGTCGTAGAGACGGTCGAAGGCATCAGTGAATTCCTCCGGAATCGCGACCACAGGATGGAAATTGATGGCCGTGGACGTGCCCCTCACGTTGATGTGGAGCATCAGCGAGTCGGCCACCTCCTTTGAGATTACGATAAAGGAGGCGTCGAAGTCAGGGCTCACCTCTTTCGGAAAAATTATCTGCGAGGAGCGGATGTTGACGAGAGCCGGAGCCTTCACCTCATATCCTATGAGGTCGATGTCGGCACGGCAGGAGCCGCTGCGCACGAAAACGCCCACAGTCGAAGTGAACTTCACCGGGCTGACGATGGTGCGGAGCATGTCGGCGCCGACATGCCTGTATGCCCAGAAATCGCTGCCGAGAATATCGTCGACATTGTCGGGGAGACTGACGTTGGAATAGTTGATCATGCTCGGTGAATATTGGGAAGACGGGTGCAAATTTCGCAAAAATGAAAGTCTTATGCAACTTTATCAGGCATTTTTTAAGTGGCACGGTATCTGTATGGGGACCTGCGGTCAACTTTTACAGGCATTAAAGGGTTTTAAAGGTAACACAATGTCATTAAAATGTAAAGGATATGCCCGTAAATCTAATATACGTGATGCTGATACTGGCCCTTGTGGGGACCATAGGGTTCAACATAGCCCGCGAGGAGAGGTCGATGAATGAGAAGCTGCGCGCCATAGCGGGCGACAACCCTTCGGCCCGCACACGCCGTCTGCTGGGAGAGAGGGCGTATTCGAGGATGGTGGAGAATGTCGACAGCGTCATACGTACCCATCGCGACGATGAGTTCAGCATCGTGAGCCTCACCAGCGGCGCCGAGACAGGCGAGGGAGGCCGTCGGCTCCACGAGCTTCTGCCGGGCGACGCCCTCTTCCTCCACCGGGCCGACAGAGACGACCTCAGGTCGGTGGACGTGTACAGCGAGGGGCGTCGCGTGGGGAGGCTGCTGCTTGACGACGCCCTCCAGACCGAGGAGCTCATGGAGAATAAATCAGTGACGGGCATCTATGTGGCGGAACAGAACAGCTTCGGCGCCTGCGACCATGCCCGGCTGTCGCTCATCATCTTCTACACCGACCGCGGCCCCGGCGATTTCACCCAGCCACAGACGAAAAACGGACGTGAGTTCATGGCGCTGTCAGAAGGGCCACACCCCCTCTACCTCTATTCCAATTGAGGAGGCGGCGGATAATTGTCTTTCCATGCCACGTGGAAGACGCCGCTCTCCGTTTTGGAAACTTCCGGTTGTCGACAAGATTTTTATTTCCCTGATTTCCATACGTATAAACTTTATTTTTCGACAAGTCCGGCAAGATTCCACGCCGTGCGATATTGCATATCTGAAACATTTTGACGAAATTTGCGGCTTAGAAATCGCAACCGCAACAACCCAATGACATCGAGAAAAACCTATACCCACGATGAAGCGTATGCCGCGTCGCTCGAGTATTTCAAGGGCGACGAGCTCGCCGCCAGAGTATGGACGTCGAAATACGCTCTTAAAGACTCCTACGGTCATCTTTTTGAAGCCACTCCCGACGACATGCACCACCGCATCGCCAACGAGATAGCGCGCATAGAGAGCAAGTATCCCAACGCCATGAGCGCCGGGGAGGTCTACAGCCTTCTCGAGGGCTTCCGGTATATAGTGCCGCAGGGAAGCCCGATGGCCGGCATCGGCAACGACTACCAGGTGGGCTCGCTCTCCAACTGCTTCGTGATAGGACTCGAGGGTAAGCCCGACTCCTACGGAGGCATCATCAAGATCGACGAGGAGCAGGTGCAGCTGATGAAGCGCCGCGGCGGCGTGGGGCACGACCTCTCCCACATCCGTCCGAAGGGGACGCCGGTGAAGAACTCGGCGCTGACCTCTACAGGGCTCGTGCCCTTCATGGAGCGCTACAGCAACTCCACGCGCGAGGTGGCCCAGGACGGCCGGCGCGGAGCGCTGATGCTCACGGTGAGCATCAAGCATCCCGACTCGGAACAGTTTATCGATGCCAAGATGACGGAAGGGAAGGTGACGGGGGCTAACGTTTCTGTGAAGATCGATGATGAATTTATGCAGGCCGTAATCAACGGAACTCCTTATAAACAACAATATCCGATCGACTCGTCGGAACCTACCAATGTGAAGGAAATCAATGCGGCCGAACTTTGGAAGAAAATCATTCATAATGCATGGAAGTCGGCTGAACCCGGTGTGCTTTTCTGGGATACGATCTTGAGAGAGTCTGTTCCCGATTCGTATGCGGATCTCGGATTCCGTACGGTTTCGACCAACCCTTGCGGTGAGATCCCCTTGTGCCCGTATGATAGCTGCCGTCTGTTGGCAATCAACTTATATTCATATGTTGTCAATCCATTCACAAAAGAGGCTTATTTCGATTTTGATCTGTTCCGGAAGCATGTTATCCTGGCGCAACGTATCATGGATGATATCATCGACTTGGAATCAGAAAAGATAGAAAAGATTCTGGAGAAGATCGATGCCGATCCCGAATCATTGGAAGTAAAACAGAGCGAACGCCACCTGTGGGAGAAGATACAGAAGAAAACATTGCAGGGACGTCGTACAGGTGTGGGCATCACAGCCGAAGGCGATATGATTGCCGCCTTGGGATTGCGCTACGGCACGGAAGAAGCGACAGAGTTTGCCGAGAAGGTACAGAAGATGTTGGCTTTGGCTGCCTATCGTTCTTCTGTGGAAATGGCCAAAGAACGTGGTGCATTCGATATCTATGATGCAAAGCGCGAAGAAAAGAATCCGTTTATCAACCGTCTGCGTGAAGCCGATCCGGAGCTGTATGACGACATGGTGAAATACGGTCGCCGTAATATCGCCTGTCTGACGATAGCACCGACGGGAACGACCAGCTTGATGACGCAGACTACTTCGGGTATCGAACCGGTGTTCCTGCCCGTTTATCGCCGTCGCCGCAAGGTGAACCCGAACGATGCGGAAGCTCGTGTTGACTTTGTCGACGAAACAGGTGACGCATTTGAAGAATATATCGTATTCCATCATAAATTTGTAACTTGGATGTTGGCCAACGGCTTCTCTGCTTCCAAAAAATATACACAAGAAGAAGTAGAAGAACTGGTTGCCAAGTCTCCTTACTATAAAGCGACGTCAAACGATGTCGACTGGTTGCAGAAAGTCCGTATGCAGGGACGTATTCAGAAATGGGTGGACCACTCCATCAGCGTAACAATCAACCTGCCGGCCGATGTGACGGAAGACCTTGTGAACTCCCTGTATGTGGAAGCCTGGAAGTGCGGTTGTAAGGGCTGTACGGTTTACCGTGACGGTTCCCGCTCAGGTGTATTGTTGTCTACGGATAACAAGAAGAAGAAAAAAGAAGATTGCAACTGTATGGAGCCGCCGGTTATCGTGGCTACCCGTCCGCGCGAACTGGAAGCCGACGTGGTGAAATTCCAGAACAACCGTGAGAAGTGGATTGCATTTGTCGGTCTGCTGAATGGTCGCCCGTACGAAATCTTTACCGGTCTTGCCGATGACGATGAAGGTATCATGTTGCCGAAGAACGTTTCGAAGGGTAGCATTATCAAGAGCTATGACGAGGACGG
>USHH01000178.1 GCA_900554345.1 uncultured Bacteroidales bacterium
TCGCCAAGCCTCTCGCGGAGGGGCAGCGGCTCACGCTTCTCGACATGAACCACTACACAACCGTCAAGACCACGATGTTCAACGGGCTCCAGCATCCCGACATCTGGTGGCAGCCGGCCGACGGAGCGCCACAGCTGCTGAGGAGATACACCTTCGATGACTATGAAAGCCGCATGGACTGAACCATGCGGCTTTTTATACTTTCACCTGCCGTGTGAGAAGTCAGAACTCTATCCTGCCTTTCTTAGCCTGCTCCAGCATACGCGCACCCGGCACGAGATAGATCTCGAGCCTGCGGTTTTTCTCGCGGTTTGCCATGGAGTCGTTGGGCTTCAGCGGCATATCGTCGCCCAGAGCGTATGAGAAGAGGTAGCGGGTGTCGATGCCGCTGCGCTCAAACCAATCAAACACAGCATTGACCCTCTCCTCCGTCAGCTCGTCGCGATAGGTGGCGGATCCGGTGTTGTCGGTGTGCATCACGAGCATCACCCTATACATGTCGGGCTCCTTGAGATAACGACGGATCGGAGACAAATAATCGCCGGCACCATGCTTTAGCTCACGCTCGTTTGGCCCGAACAGGAGCGACGCGGGTATTGTAATGAGAAGTACCTCTTTATTGCGATAAGCCTCCACGGTGCATTGTCCCTTTGGATTGTAACGACCGTTGAGAAGACGGTTCTTTCCCTCCTTGTTCTGGAATTTCTGTATGAGTGGGGAATACTTGCCGACATCGACCGAATTGAGCATCTCGATAAACGTGAGATCATCGAGTTCGGGAATACGCGCCAGCTCCCTGTCGGCCTGTGCGGGGGAATGCAGGAAACAGAAGCAGAGCGTCAGCGAGGCGAGCCACCTGCCTAAAGAACGGCCTCTCATTGGAAATCCTCCAGTGTCTGCTCATACTGGAGCTCGCCCTTGACGATAAGATCGACATCGGCCGGATCCATCAGCATCTCCTTGTCGTTGGCAATCTCCTTCTTGACATATTCGGTGAGGGCGCCCACATCCACAGCCTCGTCGTCGGTAATGTCGGCGTTGAGCTCGAGCATGCCGTTGCGCTCGTAGTAGTCCCAGATACAGTCAATCACATAGAGGATCTCGTCGTTGTCATATTTCTCGTTTATATCGGCCGGAAGAGTCTTTCGGATGAACTCCACGGCATTGTCCTCGTCATATTTATATTGGTCGTCGTTCATAAGAGTCACTGTTACTGTTCATTCTTTTTATTTAGGTCGACAAGCCCCTCGGGGAGGGAGAGGGTAACGGTGCGGGCATCGTCGTCGACCGCTGTGATAAACTCGTCGGCGGCAGGTACGTATATTGTGTCGCCGTCGTCGCGGCTTATGATCAGGAGCACATTCTCCGTGGAGTCGTCGATATCCTCTACCGTGCCGATCGGCTTGCCGTCGTCGGCAAACGCCTTGTAGCCCACGAGGTTCTCGATGTCGTCCTCGAGCTCCTCCTCGTCGCAGCCTAAAAACTCCGCGAGGTCGCTCCGGAGAGCATAGACCTCATGATTGACAAACTTCCTCGCCTCCTCTTCAGAAGAGACTCCATCAAGGCGCACCAGCATGGTGAAAGTTGCTTTCGGACGCGCCGTGGCGACATAAAACGGGACGAAAATGCCGTCGAGCCTCACTACCAGTGGATAACCCTCCGAGAGGAAGTCACTGTCGATATCGATATACATGTTGAGCTCCCCCTTCAGCGCGTGGGTCTTCAGGAACTTTCCGATGGGCATCAACTGCTGCTCTGTGATCATAGCTTCAGAGATTAGACCTGAGATACAGGTTATGGTTTATTCCTCTCTAATGATTTTGGCGCCCAATTGGTTCAGGCGGATGTCGATATTCTCGTAGCCGCGGTCGATCTGGTTGATGTTCTGGATGCGGCTCGTGCCCTTGGCGCCGAGAGCGGCGATAAGGAGGGCGACACCTGCACGGATGTCTGGGCTCACCATGTCGGCCGCATGGAGACAGTTGAACTTGCCGGCTCCGATCACGGCGGCGCGGTGGGGATCGCACAGGATGATGCGCGCACCCATGTCGATGAGGGTGTCGACGAAGAAGAGGCGGCTCTCAAACATCTTCTGGTGTATGAGCACACTCCCCTTTGCCTGCGTCGCCACCACGAGGAGGACGCTGAGCAGGTCGGGCGTGAGACCGGGCCAGGGAGCGTCGGCCACAGTCATGATCGAGCCGTCGATAAAGGTCTCGATTTCATATATCTCCTTCTGGTCGACACGGATGTTGTCGCCCTCCACCCTGATGTTGATGCCCAGCCGACTGAACGAGTCGGGAATGATGCCGAGATCGGCGATGCCCACGTTTTCCAGGAGGACGTTAGAGCCGGTCATTGCCGCCATGCCGATGAAGCTGCCAACCTCGATCATATCGGGAAGCATGCGGTGGATGGCGCCGTGCAGCTCTTCCACACCGCGGATGGTGAGGAAATTGGAGCCTATACCCCGGATATCGGCACCCATATTGACGAGCATCCGGCATAACTGCTGGATGTATGGCTCGCAGGCGGCGTTGTAGATGGTGGTGACACCGCGTGCGAGCACAGCAGCCATTATGAGGTTGGCGGTGCCTGTGATTGAAGCCTCGTCGAGAAGCACGTATGTACCGGTGAGCCCGTCTGGAGCTGTGATACGGTAGGCTTTCGAGAGAGCGTCATACTCGAAGCGGGCGCCCAGCTTCTGAAGGCCGAGGAAGTGGGTGTCGAGACGGCGGCGTCCTATCTTGTCGCCACCCGGCTTGGGGAGCACAGCCTTTCCGAATCTGGCCACAAGAGGGCCAATCACCATCACAGATCCGCGCAGCGCATGAGCCTTGCGGCAGAAATCCTCTGTCTGAATAAAGTCGAGGTCGATGTCGCGGGCCTCGAACTCATAGGTATGGGCGTCGAGTCGCGACACACTGACACCCATATCGGCCACAAGACCGATGAGATTCCTGACATCGGCAATGTCGGGCACATTGCCGATCCTGACCTTCTCGGAAGTGAGCAGAGTGGCGCAAATCACTTCGAGCGCCTCATTCTTGGCGCCCTGGGGCTGTATACTGCCGGAGAGGGGATGGCCTCCCTCCACTATAAACGAGCTCATTAACGTTGATATGTATTATAAGGAAACCGATAGTTGAAAGCGTAGGATGCTGTGTCAAAGAAACTGCTGAAGCTGCTTTTTCTTCTTTTTCTTGCTGAGTGCAGGCTGCTGCACCTCGGCGAATTCGGGCAGCACATAGGATGGGTCAAGGATTATCCGGCCACCCGACATCACGGCCAGATCCTCGATCACGCGGCGCGTGGTGACTCCTTCGCGGATGTGAATCATCAGCAGCTTCTTCATCTGTGTGGCCAGAAGATAGATGAGGTCTTCCTTCTCGTCGCCCTCCTCCATATCGGCCACTATGTCGATCATCTGCTGGATATTGTTGCCGTAATGGCGGCGCACCCTGATCTGATGGCCGTAAGGGATGGTGCCGGGCATGGGATGCACGTCCTCCTCCTTCACCACATCATAGGGGAAATCTATGTCGAGCCTGAAGCCGGACATTATATTGAGATGATCCCAGAACTTATGGGTGTCGCCCCCCTCACCTACCATCGTGGGAAAGAGGACGGCCATGGTCTCCACAATGCGGTGGGCGCAGCGGGTGCGCTCCTCGCGGTCCTCGATCGTGAGGCAGTGGTCGACCATCATCTGGATGTTGCGGCCATATTCGGGTATGCGCAGCTTCTCCATGCCGGTGTTGTAAGGAATCATCTTGAGTATCTGGTCTGTCATATCTGTCATATCGAACTGTTGAATCGATTGAATGCAAAATTAATAAAAATATTTGAAAAAACGTCGCTCAGCTCACAACCTTGGACGCGGCGCGGTGGTCTGATACTCCTTGAGGTATTCGGGCACCGAATAGGCAACATCAATGAAGTCCAGCTCTCGGAAGGCCTTCTCGGAGAGGGCAATCATGTCGCGGGCATGCGGCTCGAGGCCATCGACAAACGAGGCGTTGGGACTCTTGACCACGTCCTTGAACTTCGCGCTGCCGTCGCCCATGAAGAAGCATCGGCGGGTGGCGAGAAGGTCGCCAAATGATTTCTCGTCGAGAATCACGGGCCCCGGCTTCATCATATCATGGAGAGCGAAATCGTAGGCCCCGGCAAAGACTTCCATGCGTCGGGCGTCGACCATGGGCACGAGAATCTCGTCGCCCTGCCAGTCGAGATTGCGGAACATGGCCTTCACCGCTATCGTCTTTAGCGTCGAGACGCCAATGAGGGGCACCTCCTTTGCGAAGCAGAGTCCCTTGGCGAGCGAGAGGCCGATGCGCAAACCTGTGTAGGAGCCGGGGCCGATGCTTACTGCCACCGCGTCGAGCGGCATCTCGCGCCGCGCCATGAAGTCGAGGCAGTCTTCGACAAAAGGAGCCAGACGCTCGGCGTGCTTCATGCCTTCGAGATCCTCACGCTGAAACTCCACCATCCCCTCCGAGGAGACAGCGACGCCGCATACCCGTGAGGATGTCTCTATATTGATAATATTTGCCACTTTACAATTCCATTAATTCATTAAAAAAACCGGAGGCTATCGAATCGACGCACCGGCGTCCGTCGATGGCGGCCGACACGATACCACCTGCATAACC
>USHH01000179.1 GCA_900554345.1 uncultured Bacteroidales bacterium
CATGCCCCGCGGGCACTAAATTCACCACTCTCGACGGCGTGGAACGCACGCTCCACGAGGCCGATCTGATGATCTGCGACGCCGTGAAACCGATGTGCATCGCCGGCGTGTTCGGCGGTCTCGACTCGGGCGTCACCGACACAACCACCGACATCTTCATCGAGAGCGCCTGCTTCAACCCCACCCGCGTGCGCCGCACGGCGCGCCGCCACGGGCTGAGCACCGACGCCTCCTTCCGCTACGAGCGCGGCACCGACCCCGAGATCACCGTCTACGCCGCGAAGCTGGCCGCCTGCCTGATCCGGGAGCTCGCCGGCGGCGAGGTGTGTGGCGACATCGTCGACATCTATCCCGAGCCGGTGGCCCACGCCGGCTTCCCGTTCTCGTTCCGCTACTGCGACTCGCTCATCGGCAAGGAGCTCCCCCGCGAGCTCATCACGGCTATACTTCGCGCCCTCGACATCGAGGTGAAGGCCACGGCCGACCCCGATGTGGTGGAGCTGACGGTGCCCCCCTACCGCGTCGACGTGACACGTCCCTGCGACGTGGTGGAGGAGATACTCCGCGTCTACGGCTACAACAACGTGGAATTCGGCACGGAGATGCACGCCAACCTCTCGACGCGCGGCCTCACCGACCTCGACTACGAGCTGCAGCAGGAAATCAGCAACCGCCTCACGGGCGAGGGATTCATGGAGATACTCAACAACTCCCTGTCGGCCCTCTCATATTATGAAGACAACCCCGAGATGCCCCTGGAGAGCTGCGTCCGGCTCCTCAACCCGCTGAGCAACGACCTCTCCGTGATGCGCCGCACCCTCCTCTACGGAGGTCTCGAGTCGATAGCCCACAACATCAACCGCAAGGCGGCCTCGCTGCGCTTCTACGAATTCGGCAACGTCTACTGGCGCGACCCCTCTAAGGAGTCGACAGCCGGGCATCCGCTGGCCCCCTACCACGAGACCATGGAGCTGGGCATCTGGCTCACCGGCGACTTCACGCTCCCCTCCTGGAACAGCCGCAGCGCCGAGGCCACCGTCTTCGACCTCAAGGGCGTGGTCTACGGCATACTCCGCCGCTTAGGCATCGATCCCAAGGAGCTCGCCGAGGAGCAGGACAATGACGGCATCTATTCGGCGCGCCTCACTCTGCGCCACCGCAACGGCAGGGAGCTCTGCCGCCTGGGCATACTGCGCGGGCAGCTCCTGAAGCGCTTCGGCATCGGGCAGCCGGTGGTCTACGCCTCGCTGGCGTGGAAGACGCTTGTGGAGATGGCCGCGGCCAGGAGCGTGACCTACAGGGCGCTTCCCAGGACGCAGCCCGTGCGCCGCGACCTGGCGCTTCTCATCGACCGCAACGTCAGTTTCGCGAGCATCGTGGAGACGGTGAGGAAGGCGGAGCGCAAGCTGCTAAAGGACGTCAGCCTCTTCGACGTGTATGAGGGAGACCGCCTGCCGGCCGGCAAGAAGAGCTACGCCATCGCCATCACCCTGCAGGACGACGAGAAGACCCTGACCGACCGCCAGATCGACGCCGTGATGGAGAAAATCACTAAATCACTGACAGCCGCCGGCGCCACCCTGAGGTGAGCGCCCGCCGCAGACAGACATCAGCATAACCAACCAACACAACAATAACAACAACAACCCCCCATGGGAAGAGCATTTGAATATCGCAAAGCGCGAAAGCTGAAGCGCTGGGGCAACATGAGCCGCACCTTCACACGCATAGGAAAAGAGATCACCATCGCCGCCAAGGCAGGCGGTCCGGATCCCGACATGAATCCGCGTCTCCGTGTGCTCATGCAGAACGCCAAGGCCGCCAACATGCCTAAGGACACAGTGGAAAGGGCCATCAAGAAGGCCACCGACAAGGATGCCGGCGACTACAAGGAGATCGTCTACGAGGGCTACGGCCCCCACGGCATCGCCATCGTGGTGGAGACAGCCACCGACAACAACCAGCGCACAGTGGCCAACGTGCGCTCCTACTTCAACAAGCACGGCGGCTCGCTGGGCACCCAGGGCTCCCTCTCCTTCCTCTTCGACCACAAGAGCGTCTTCCATGTGAAGCCCTCCGAGGCCATGCCCGCCGAGGACTTCGAGCTGGCGCTGATGGACTTCGAGGCCGAGCTGGAGGCCGAGGATGAGGAATGGCTCATCTACGGCGCCTTCGACCAGTTTGCCAACATCCAGAAATTCCTCGAGGAGAACGGCGTGGAGATCCTCTCGGCCGAGTTCGAGCGTATCCCCACCGACTACAAGGAGGTGACGGCCGAGCAGCGCGAGGCCATCGAGAAGCTCCTGGAGAAATTCGAGGATGACGAAGACGTGCAGAACGTGTTCCACAACATGAAGGAACCTGAGGAGTAATTAATGAAGATAGCAATAGTAGGCACAGGCTACGTCGGTCTCGTCTCGGGGGCGTGTTTCGCCGAGATGGGAATCGACGTGACGTGTGTGGATATCGACGCCGGGAAGATCGGGCGGCTGCGCGCCGGCGACATCCCGATCTACGAGCCCGGGCTCGACGAGATCGTGAGGCGCAACGTTGAGGCGCGGCGCCTCCATTTCACCACCGACCTGGCGGAGGTGCTCCCCGGCGTGGGAATCGTGTTCTCCGCGGTGGGGACGCCGCCCGACGAGGACGGCTCGGCCGACCTCCACTACGTGCTCGACGTGGCGCGCACCTTCGGGCGCCACATCAACCATTACGCCGTGCTGGTGACCAAGTCGACGGTGCCCGTGGGCACTGCGAGGAAGGTGGCCGAGGTGGTGCGCGAGGAGCTGAGGGCCCGCGGGGCCGACGTGCCCTTCGACGTGGCGAGCAATCCCGAATTCCTCAAGGAGGGCGCCGCCATCAAGGACTTCATGGCTCCCGACCGCGTGGTGGTGGGCACCGACAGCGAGCGGGCGCGCCAGATCATGCGTCGACTCTACAAGCCCTTCATGCTCAGCGGCGAGCGGATGATCTTCACCGACATCCCGTCGGCCGAGATGATCAAATACGCGGCCAACTCGATGCTTGCCACCCGCATATCGTTCATGAACGACATCGCCAACCTCTGCGAGATCGTGGGGGCCGACGTCAACATGGTGCGCAAGGGAATCGGGGCCGACCTCCGCATCGGCAAGAAATTCCTCTATGCCGGCTGCGGCTACGGGGGCTCCTGTTTCCCCAAGGACGTGAAGGCGCTGATCCGCACGGCGGAGAAGCACGGCTACGCGATGCGCGTGCTGAAGGCGGTGGAGGAGGTCAACGAAGACCAGAAGCGCGTGCTCTTCCATAAGCTGAGCCGCCACTACGGGGGCGACCTGAGAGGGAAGAAAGTGGCGGTGTGGGGTCTGGCCTTCAAGCCGGAGACCGACGACATGCGCGAGGCTCCGGCGCTGGTGCTCATCGACATGCTGCTGGAGGCGGGCGCCACGGTGAGGGTCTTCGACCCGATCGCCATGGACGAGTGCCGCCGGCGCATCGGCGACCGGGTGAGCTATGCCGGCGACATGTATGACGCGGCGGTCGACGCCGACGCGCTGATGCTCGTGACGGAGTGGAACCAGTTCCGCATGCCCTCCCTGCCGGTGCTGGCGCGCACCATGGCGCGGAAAGTGATCATCGACGGGCGCAACGTCTACGACCCTGAATATATGGCCGAGCACGGCTTCACCTATTATAAGATCGGGTGATGGCCGGCGGCCGAATGGCAAGCATATGACTCGACAACGGATATTGCTCTGCATGCCCCATCTCAGCGGGCGGGAGCTGGAATACATAGAGAAGGCGATGGAGGGGAGCTGGGTAGTTCCCCTCGGGCCCGACGTCGACGCCTTCGAGCGTGAGCTCGCCGACTTTCTCGGAGTGGAAGGCGACAGGGTCGTGGCCCTCTCGTCGGGCACGGCGGCCATCCATCTGGGCCTCGAAGGGTGCGGAGTGAAGGCCGGCGACGAGGTGGTCGTGCAGTCGATGACCTTCAGCGCCTCGGCCAACCCGGTGCGCTATCTGGGCGCCACGCCCGTGTTTGTCGACTCGGAGGAGGAGACGTGGAACATTGACCCCGCGCTTCTGGAGCGCGCCATCCTCGACCGCGAGGCGAAGACGGGGCGCAGGCCGAAGGCGATAGTTCCCGTGAGCCTCTACGGCATGCCGCCGCGCATGGCGGGGATCCTGGAGGTGGCGGAGCGCCACGGCATTCCGGTGATGGAAGACGCCGCCGAGGGTCTCGGCAGCAGCTACGGCGGACGCCGGCTCGGCACCCTGGGAAGATACGGCGCCCTGTCGTTCAACGGCAACAAGATGATCACCACCTCCGGGGGCGGGGCGCTCATATGTCCCGACGCGGAGAGCCGCAGGCGGGCCCTCTTCCTGGCCACGCAGGCCCGCGAGGACTGGCCCTTCTACCAGCATGAGGAGATCGGCTACAACTACCGTCTGAGCAACATCTCGGCGGCGATAGGGCGCGGCCAGCTCACGGTCGTCGAAGAGCACATCGCCCACCACCGCCACGTGCAGGCGCTCTACGAGGAACTGCTTAAAGACGTGAAAGGCATTGTGATGCACAAGGCTCCCTCGTCCGAATTCGACTCCAATTACTGGCTCTGCACGGCCACCATTGACCCGGACCTCAGAATCAAGGGACAGGAAA
>USHH01000180.1 GCA_900554345.1 uncultured Bacteroidales bacterium
GCGAGTATCTCCGCGAGCTTATCGTCAACCACGTGAGCGGCCGGCTTAAAGTGGCACCCGAGCATACCTCTGACAATGTGCTTAAGGTGATGCGCAAGCCTCCCTTCAAGCTCTTCTACGACTTCAAGCGGATCTTCGACGAGGAGAACCGCCGGGCGGGGCTCCGCCAGCAGCTTATCCCCTACTTCATCTCGTCGCATCCCGGATGCCGTGAGGCCGACATGGCGGAGCTGGCGGCGATCACAAAGAGGCTCGACTTCCATCTGGAGCAGGTGCAGGACTTCACGCCGACGCCGATGACCGTGGCCACGGAGATCTACTACACGGGAATCCATCCCTACACCGGCGAGAAAGTGTTCACGGCCCGCAGCGACAGGGAGAAGCAGGCGCAGCGGCAGTTCTTCTTCTGGTATAAGCCTGAAAACCGGCAGCAGATCATATCGGAGCTACACAGGCTTCACCGTCCTGACCTCATCGACCGGCTCTACGGCGGGGGAAACAAGGGACGCCGTTGATATTTTTTGCATGATTGCAGAATAATGCTGGATTTAATCTATGGGAACGTTTGATTTTACAATAATTTTATTAAATTTGTAAAATCTTTAACTAACCATTATTAAACCAGCTATGAAGCAAACTAAACTTTTGATGCTCGCCATGGCTCTCGGGGTTTCCGGAGCGATGGCGCAAAGCGTGGTGGTTGTGCTCAACGATGGCACTCAGCAGAAATTCGCCACCGACTATGTGAAGGAGATCTACTTCACGGAGGAGAGCGGTCCGGGGGATGAGGTGCCGCTCATGCTAACCGAAAAGAACGTCTACAGCAACGGCAATGTGTTAATGAGTTTTTCCCCTGCCACAGAAGAGCTGAATGTGGTGCTTGATATCTACGGCCCCACTGACGCCCTTTATCTGAACACAGGCACATACGAGGTGAACGGCACCTACGGCCCCTTCACCATCGGCAACAACATCCAGTATTCCTACATCGACTTCATCGAGAACGGTGTCGGCAAAGTGGGTCTGGAATCGGGCACAGCCACAGTGACGATGAGCGAAGACTATGTCTACACCATCCACATGGACTTCATGCTTACCGACGGCTCCAACTTCAAGGGGGTCTTCGTGGGCGAGATTCCGGGCTATGACCCGAATGCAGCGGTGATCGACATAACGATGTCGGCAGCCGAGTATAACGAGAATCCGCAGCCCGCCGGCACCTTCTACGTGATTCTCCACGACGCCGACTGGGGCTGCCAGATGGCTCTCGACATAATGTCGACTCCCGATGCCACCCGTCTGCCCGCCGGCACCTACACCTACTCCAAAGACAGCGGAGAGATGACATTCGGCGGCAGGTCTTATCTCGAGATCTACACCCCGTATTCCTACAACGAGCTGACAGGAGGCACCGTTGTAGTCGCCGAGGAAGGGGGCGTCTACACCATCGACATGCAGGTGACCCTTACCGACGGCAGAGAAGCCACACTGTCATATAGCGGGGAAATCACCGGCACGCCCAACTTCGACACAGGTACAATCGGCGACGAGACACTGCTTGACCTCGTCAATACGCAGGTCTATTCCCAGGGCAACGCCACTTTCGTGTTCCGTTCAGACGCGGAAGATCTAAATGTCTCGCTCGACCTCTACGGACCCACGGATGCCCAGTATCTTTATGAGGGCACCTATACAATAGACGCCGCCTGCACCCCCTACACAATAAATTCCGACGCAAGATACACATATCTGCAGAAAGGCGACAGTGAAGATCATCTCGGCATCCAGTCTGGCACCGCGACCGTCACCATGACCGCCGACTATGTATATACCATAATGATGGACTTCGTGATGGCCGACGGCTCTACATTCAAGGGCAACTTCACCGGCGAGATTCCCGACTACAACCCCGGCAAAGGCGTAGAGATCACCCTCTCCGATGCGAAATACAACGACAATCCGCAGCCGGCCGGCAATTTCTACGTGAAATTCAACGACGCCGACTGGAGCTGCGAGATGGCAATCGACTTCATGTCGACACCGGATGCGACCGTGCTCCCCGCCGGAACCTACTCATATTCAGCCGAAGGGGGCGAGATGACATTCAGCAGCAAGTCTTATCTCGACATCTACTCTCCCTATACCAGCAACAGGTTCACCGCCGGCACCATCACAGTGGCCGAGGAGAGCGGAGTCTACACCATCGACATGGACCTCACGCTTGAAGACGGCAGAAACGCAAGGCTCACCTACAGCGGAGCTATCAGCGGGACACCGGTGTTTGAATGATCACAGTCTGAATAAGATTGAAAACCTCAATTACACAAGAATCATAAAGCAATCATGAAAAAATACATTATCAGCATAATCACCCTCCTCGCCGCGATGGCAGTGCAGGCCGAGATACTGCCGAAGTCGCTGCTCGTCACCATGAAAGACGGCAACGAATCGATATTCAAGTTCGCCGACACGCCGGTGGCGACCTTCGAGGGCACCGACATGAAAATCACTACCGGTGGAGGCGCAGAGACAGTGGTGATAGCCATGGCGGAAGTCAACAACATGACCATCATCGACGACAAGAGCACTGTAGCAGACCTTAAAGACGCGACCAAGGCGACCTTCATCATCGGCGAGACCCAGATCAAGGGCGCAGGGCTGAAGGCTTCGGCCAAAGTGGCCCTCTACACCGTGAGCGGAATCATGGTGGCGCAGACAGTCACCGACGACCAGGGCAGCTTCACGCTCGACATCCCCGCCGGAGCCACCGGCACCTTCATCGTAAGGGCCGGCGACCGCAGTTTCAAATTCATAAAATAAGCCACACACATGAAACGACAGATAATGAGCTGCCTGATGGCTTCCGGCATACTGCTCGCCGGCGCCCAGACACAGCAGCGCCTCGTGATCGAGACCACCGACGGCACCAAAACATATTTCGACCCCTCGGAGGTGGCCGGCGTGCTCTTCGAGAACGCGCCTGAATATACCATAGCCGCCAACCTTCTGCAGGCCACCTACTCCACAAGCGGCGACAACGGCGTCTACTCCTTCGAGGTATCCGACTGCCCCGGCGACGAGGTGGGTTATCCCTCGGAGATAGGCGGAGTGCTCGGCTCGGTGACACTTGTAGGCCCGCTGAGCGAAGACCGTTACGAAGCCACGATACCGGCAGGCTTCTACCGAGTAGGCCCCTCAACGGAACAGTACACCATCGACATATCCAGATCTATGGTGTATGTGCGTTTGGAGGCCGGCCCGGATGGAGTTGCGCCGGTAATGGTGATCGGGGGCACCGCCGACGTGCGCCACACAGCCGGAGGCTACGACATCAGGCTGGAGCTTCAGGCCATGTCGGGAGAAACCTACAATCTCCGCTATGAAGGCCCCATCATGTTCAATCTGGCACCCAGCGACTACGAGACACTGACCGAAGACCAGAACATCACCTTCACCGGAGGCCAGGGCCGCTTCTACAGCAACTGGAACCTTCCCTTCAGCTGCGACATGCTCATGCAGTTCTATGCCGGGGAATTTGACAGCAGCGACAATATGATCGAGGGCTTCTGGCTCAATCTTCCGGTATATATGCCGAAAGTGGAAGACGAGATGAATCCCGTACAGAAACTGGCCGACGGCACCTACAAGGCCGAATACCGTAATGAGGTCTACAACTTCACCAACATGCCGTATACCTTCGAGCGCGGAGCGCTCATCGACTTCCTCGGCACTCCTGTATACACAGGCACTTACCTCACGGTGACCAACAAGGACGGCCGACGCTATATAGCCCTTGTCACCGAAGGAACGTTCACTGTAAGCGGCGACGGCTCCAAGGTGGAATTCGACATGACCACAGACCATGGAGTGAAGATCAAAGGCTCCTACGACGGCAACCCGACCATCGTGAACTTCTGCGACAACGACGAGAAGGCGCCCAAGCGTCCCTACTCGCTGCTTACGGAGGATGTGACCCTCAATTTCCCGGCAGACGCGACAGGAGTGCTCTTCCAGGAGCAGGAAAGCTATGTGGAGAATCTGGTGACATCACAGCTGATGATCACAGAGCCCTCCATGACACGCGATGACTTCGTGATGCTGACATTCTTCTCCAGCTCGGAGGGTCTCGTCAACGGCACATACACCGTGACATCGGAGATCGGCGACCACTGCGTGACGCAGGGCACCATCGACGGTGGCGGCCAGATGTTCCTGAGCTGGTATGGCGACCTCTCGAAGGTGGACGACGAGGGCTACAACACCTGGATCGCACCCATCATGGGAGGCACGATCACAGTGGAAGACGGCACAGAGCCCGGCACGAAGCTAATAACGTTTGACGTGGTGGACGACAACGGACACGCCATACGAGGGAGCTGGACAGGCGAGGTGCATGAATTCCTGCCCGACGAGAACGCGCAGCTTCCGAAGAAGGTACGCGTACGCTGACACATATCCTATCCTTAATACAGACGCGGATGGCAGGAGCCATCCGCGTCTTTTATAATCCGAGATTAATTGGATATGTCGGGGGAAAGAGCTATATTTGCATATAGATATGGGAAAGGAAATACAATACATACTATATAATATGCCGGACAATGCCGGCACTGTGCAAGCATACGTCGAGGACGAGACA
>USHH01000181.1 GCA_900554345.1 uncultured Bacteroidales bacterium
GGGAGCGGGCGATGCTCGCCGCATCGTCGGCCGAGGAGGAATATGCGGCCGCGAAGCGGCGTCTCGAGGCCGAGGAGGAGGCTTACCGCATGACGAGCCGGCGCTACGAGCTCGGCAGCGCCTCGGCCGTGGAGCTCCACACGTCGGGGGCACGCCTGGCCACGGCGCGCGCCACTCTCGAGGGGAAAAGGATACAGAGGATAATCAACAGCATCGTACTCGACTACTACAACGGGCACCCGCTTATAAAGGAATAGGAAATGGACACAGCGATCAGACCGAAGAGACTGACAAAGGGGCGCGTGGCGGCCATAGCCGGCTGCGCGGCGCTGGCCGGGCTGCTGGTATGGGCGCTCACGGCGCCGAAGGGGGCAAGCTACACCACCGACGCCGACGGGCTGCTGACGGCAACCGCGCGGCGCGGCGTCTTCGACGACTACATACGCCTCAGCGGCACGGTGGAGAGCGCCGTGAGCGTGCAGCTGCCGGCCCGCGAGGGGGGCATCGTGGAGAGCATCTATGTGGAGGAGGGCGCGACGGTGAGCGAGGGCGACATCATACTCACCCTCAGCAATCCCGACCTGCGTCAAGAGATCCTCAGCTCGGAGTCGCAGCTCGCCGAGCGCGAGAACATGCTGCGCGACACGGAGCTCGCCATGGAGAAAGAGCGTCTCCAGATACGCCGCGACATCCTCGCCGCCCGAATGGAGATGCAGCGCAGAGAGCGTGAGCGCGACCGCCAGAAGACACTCTACGAGGAGAAGCTGACGCCCCGCGAGGAGTGGCTGAAGGCCGACGAAGACTACCGTCTCGCCGTCGAGAGCCTGCGCCTGCTCGAGAGCCGCGAGCGCCAGGACTCCCTCTACCGCGCGGTGCAGGTGGGCAATATGCGCGAGAGCCTGCGCAACATGCAGGAAAACATGATGCTCGTGCGCCGCCGCAGCGACAACCTCAACGTCAGGGCGCCGCGCGGGGGCCAGCTCGGACGCCTCGACGTGGAGCTCGGGCAGAGCATCGCCGCCGGGCAGCAGCTGGGGCAGATCAACACGCTCGGCGGCTACAAGGTGCAGGTGATGGTCGACGAGCACTACATCGACCGCGTTGCGACCGGACAGGAGGGAAAGGCGGTGCGCGGACGCGACACGGTGGCGCTGCGCGTGGCCAAGGTGTATCCGGAGGTGGACAAGGGACGCTTCAGGGCCGACCTCTCGATAGTGTCGGCGCTTCCGGCCAACATCCGCGTAGGCCAGAACTATCCCGTGGATCTCCAGCTCGGGGAGTCATCGGAAGCGCTGCTGATACCCAGAGGGTCGTTTTTCAATGTGACGGGTGGCCGCTGGATCTTCGTGGTGGCTCCCGACGGAAAGAGCGCGACACGCCGCGAGATCACCATAGGGCGCCAGAACCAGCGCTATTATGAGGTGACGGGCGGCCTGGAGCCGGGCGAGCGCGTGATAGTGGGCTCCTATCAGGAATACGGCGACGCGAAGCGGCTGGAGATCAGGGGCGGCGATAAGTAATTAACCGACAGATAACAAAAAACACTACCATATGGAAATCGAAGCAAAAGACATCTGCAAGGTGTTCACCACCGACAGCGTGCGCACCTCGGCGCTGCATAATGTGTCGCTCACCATCCACGACGGCGACTTCGTGGCGGTGATGGGTCCCTCGGGCTGCGGCAAGTCGACGCTGCTCAACATCCTCGGGCTGCTCGACAGCCCCACGTCGGGAAGCTATCTTCTCGACGGCGTGGAGGCTGCCCGTCTCAAGGAGCGTGAGCGCACGGCGCTCCGCAAAGGGAGGATAGGATTCATCTTCCAGTCGTTCAACCTCATCGACACGATGACGGTGAGAGACAACATCATGCTGCCGCTCACCAACCTCGACCTCAGCAGGGCGGAACGCCACCGGCGCGTGGAGGAGGCGATGACGCGCATCGGAATCGCCCACCGCGCGGGCCACTACCCGCGCCAGCTCTCGGGCGGCCAGCAGCAGCGCGCGGCCATCGCCAGGGCCATCGTGGGCAGACCGGGGCTCATCCTTGCCGACGAGCCGACGGGCAACCTCGACTCGCGCAACGGCTCGGAGGTGATGGAGATCCTAACCGGCCTCCACCGCGACGGAGCCACTATAGTGATGGTGACCCACTCCCACAGGGACGCCCAGAACGCCGACTATATCATCAACCTCTTCGACGGCCAGGTCGTGGAGAACCTCAACGACAGGATGTAGCCATGAGAAGGATATCACCGACAGAGATGCGGCGCGACGTGGTGAAGACAGTGTGTCTCACCGCCGGGCTCGCCGTGGGGCTGCTGCTCGTGGCCAAGATTTATTTCGAGCAGACCTACGACACCTGCTATCCGGAGTATGAAAGGCTCTTCATGATGACCGAAAGTATGGAGCAGGAGGGAGAGTACAAGGAATATCCACGTGTGCCCGGCGGCGTCGGGACAGCCCTTCAGCGCTATGTGCCGCAGGTGGAGCGCATTGCGCGTATAGTGCAGCTCAGCGACGACATAAAGCTCACCACCGAAGACGGGCGCACCCTGCAGGCCGAGGGGCTCGCACTTGCCGACAGCTCAATGTTCAGCGTGACCATGACGAAGGTGCTGGAAGGGAATCCGCGCGAGACACTACAGGTGGAAGATATGGCGATGATTCCCCGGTCGCTGGCCGAAAAAATCGGCGAAGGAGCCGTGGGGACTCAGCTGGGCAACGAGGATATGGCCGGCTATCACATTACTGTCGGAGGCGTCTATGAGGACTTCCCCGCCAACTCCTGTATCACCAACGCCGTATATGTCTCCATGCCTACAATCGGAAGATTCACCTACGACGGCCGGGAGAACATGATGGGCAACGACTTGTATAACACCCTGGTGCGTCTCGCCCCGGGCACGTCGGCCGACGACACCCGACAGGGCATAGAGAAGCTGCTGGCCGACAACTATGACCGCGAGGCACTCGAAAGTCTGCATTTCGATTTCCACCTCCGTTCGCTCCCGGACTACCACATGCAGCAGCCCGGAGTGAGGTCGATGATGTGGATGCTGGGGCTTCTGGCGGTGGTGATGCTGATGTGCGCGGCGCTCAACTACCTGCTGCTCACCATCGGGCAGATGGGAGCGCGCAGCCGCGAGATGGCCGTGAGGAAATGCTACGGCACGGGCAACCTGCGCATCTTCGGAATGGTGATGGGCGAGAGCGTGCTCTTCATCGCCGTTGCGGCGGCACTGGCGCTGCTGCTGCTCTTCTGCTTTCCGGCCCTCATCGAGAGGCTGCTCGGATATGGACCGGCCGTATTGCTGGCCGACAGAAGGGTCTGGGCTCTTGAAGGCGCGGTCTGTCTGGCGCTGCTTCTGGTGACCGGCGTCATACCTGCGTGGATGTACTGCCGCACGCCGGTGGCCTCGGCCTTCCGCGGCGACGTGCGCAGCCGGCGCCTCTGGAAGAAGGCGCTCCTCGTGGTGCAGTTCGCGGCCTCCGGCATGCTTGTGTGCCTGCTGGTCCTCGTGGCGCGGCAATACCGCCTCGTGGCGGGCTATCACCTCGGCTACGACTATGACAACATAGGGATAGTGGAGCTCTACGGCGTCGATGTAACACGTCGCGCCACCCTCGTTGAGGAGCTGCGGCGCCTCGGAAGCGTGGAGGGGGTTGCCTCGGCCTATCAGGACTTCACGCTCCCCTGCTCCGGCAACAACGTATGGCTCGACGACCCCTACGCACAGATCAACGTCGCCGACTACTACTCAGTGAATCCCGAGATCCTCGACGTGCTCGGCATGAAACTCGAGTCGGGGCGCAATTTCGATATGGAGTCAGACTCCATATCGCGCGAGGTGCTGGTAGACAGCCGCTTCGCCGGCGTGCTATCGCGCCTGTCGGGCAAGGATGTGGCTGACGCGGCCGGAGAGCGGTTCAACATTACGGAGCACGGCTTCGACGGAAGCAGCGAGTTCACGGTGGCCGGCGTAGTCGGAGAGATGAGGCGCGGCGGCTTCGAGGCGCAGAACGCCGACATGCGCGCGGCGGTGCTTTTCCCCACTAATGAAATCATGGGCACCCTCTACATCCGTTTCGGCAGGCTGACGCCGGAGGCCCTGCGCGAGGCGCAGCAGACGCTGGAGCGGGTGGTGACCGACAGGGAGCTCTACATCACTCCCTTCAAGGGGCGGGTGGAAAGCATGACTGCGACGGTGAGGAACTTCGGCACGGCCGTGGGCATCATCGGCATCGCCATCCTGGTGATAGCGCTGACGGGGCTGGTGGGCTATACCGCCGACGAGGTGCAGCGGCGCGCCAAGGAGATAGCGGTGAGGAAGGTGACGGGCACCGGCGCCGGAGCGATCGTGCGGCTGTTCTGCAAGGATGTGATTGTAATTGCGCTCCCCTCGCTCATTGCCGGAGGAGCCGGGGCATGGCTGGTGGGGCGGCGGTGGCTGTCGCAGTTCACCGACCAGGTGACGCTCTCGCCGGCGCTGATGGCGCTATGCCTGGTGGCTCTGCTGGCTCTCATCGCCGGAGTGGTGGCGCTCAACAGCTACAGTGTGGCGAGCAGCGACCCTGTGGACCATCTGCGCGACGAATGAGGGATGGCTTCAACTGAAACGGCGTGGCCCGGTCGGGCCAC
>USHH01000182.1 GCA_900554345.1 uncultured Bacteroidales bacterium
AATGGGATTTCCACTTGTTACTTAACGAATTAAAAAATGTCATGTACTGTAGCCTCCGGCATGTTTCCCCACCGGCAAGAATATTTTTTCCAAATATTTTTTGCTGTATCAAAAAGAATGCTTACCTTTGCAGTGTATTAATATACTAATACACTAATTCCTTCGGACGCCTCCCCTGGAATGCCACCTGACTCTTGCGGTCTTGGCCGCTCCGAAGATTCGTTCTCCGGCGCGAAGCATGCTTCGCGCGCCCGGTCAGCGTAGCCCAGCAAGCCCTCACTCTTGACTCTTGACTCTTGACTCTTGACTCTTAACTCTTTAACAAACCATGCTCACCATCAATGACTGCACTTTCCGCTACAGCAAGCGAAAGCCGCCCGTGATCGACCGTTTCTCCCTCTCCCTCTCCGAAGGGGGTGTCTACGGTCTGCTCGGCTCCAACGGAGCCGGCAAGTCCACTCTCCTCAACCTCATCGCCGGACTTCTTACCCCCGACTCCGGCGATGTGACTCTCGACGGCATCAACACCCGCCGCCGTCTTCCCGTCACCCTCTCCGAGATATTCCTCGTCCCCGAGGAGTTCGATCTCCCGTCCATGCCGCTCGAGACCTTCGCGAGGGTCAACGGTGCCCTCTATCCCCGCTTCTCACACGAGGATTTCATTGCTAACCTCGAGACATTCTCCATGACGCCCGATCAAAACCTCGGCGCCCTCTCCATGGGGCAGAAGAAGAAGGTGTTCCTCTCGTTCGCCATGGCCTGCAACACAAAGCTCGTGCTCCTCGACGAGCCCACCAACGGCCTCGACATCCCCGGAAAGACCGCTTTCCGCCGCTTTATCGCCCGCGCCATGACCGACGACCGCATCTTCATCATCTCCACCCATCAGGTGCGCGACGTCGGCCAGATCCTCGACCATGTGCTCATAGTCGACAACCACGAGGTCATCCTCGACCAGCCCGTGGCCGAGATCGAGCGCCGTCTGCAGTTTGTCGACACCTTCGACAAGGAGCTCATAGCCCGCGCACTCTATTCGGAGAAGGCCCTCGGGGGAGCATCCGTCATCATTCCCGCCGACGGCGACGAGGAGTCGCGCCTCAACCTCGAGCTCCTCTTCAATTTCGCACATACCGATCCCGTAACCCTCAAATCCATCTTCAAATGACAACCGCTCTTTCCGCCTCCAGCCAGATATTCTCTCCGGCGCGCTTCTGCGCGTTCATGGTGAAATTCGTGACCGAAAACCGCAACAGGCTGCTGATGCTCGCAGCCATCACAATCCTGATTCCCCTTGTGGTGAGTCTCGGGGTGCCCTGGTTTTCCGACTACTACGACTCTCCGACCGATTCCCCGATCGACCCAGCCTGGAGCGCCGAGATGAGGTCGTTCACCTTCCTTTTCGTGTTCATGACCGCCTATTACGCCTCCCTCTTCTATTTCCCGCTGGGCAACAAGACCAGTCGCGGCCAGCTGCTCCTCACCCCGGCATCGGCGCTCGAGAAGTTCTCCGTCTTCTTCGTGCTCTATGTAGTGGCCGGCACGCTGCTCTACATCGGCGCCACCTTCTTCGCCGACTGGGTGAGGGTGCTCGCGTTCAGCTCCGACGCCGTCGCTTCCGGAGTGCCTTGCCAGACCATCTCCATCGACTACATCCTCACTTTCGGCTTCGTGCCCGACGGGTCGTTCTCCAGCCTCATGCCTGAAGAGATGCGCATGTTCCTGAGGCTCGTGCTTTCCGTCGTGATTCTCAATGTCCTTGTCGGGCAGGCCGTCAACGCCCTCGGCAGCGCCGTATGGCCCAAAAACGCATTCCTCAAGACCATATGCTGCTACATCGTGTTCTGGATTGTCTACGTCATCCTTCTCAACTGGGGCACCCATATCTTCTTCTCCGACGGCCATTACATGGAGCGGTCATGGTTCTCCAGAGAGGTGCTCTCGATGACTCGTCTTGTGTGGCTCGACATAATCGGCCTCGCAGTGGTGATCGGTGTCTGGGCGCTCGCCTATTTCCGGTTCAAGGAGTGGGAGATCATCAAGCGCTGGTGAGGCACGCGCTTCACATCTGAATATTTAAACAAGACCACAGCAATATGGATTTCGACGACAGCAGACGCGCCATCTATATCCAGATCTCCGACCGGATATGCGATGCCATCATGCGCGGCGACTACGATGCCGACGGACGTCTCCCATCCGTGAGGGACTATGCCGCCGAGGCCGAGGTCAACGCCAACACCGTGATGCGGAGCTACGACCGGCTCGCCGCCGACGGTCTGATCTACAACAGGCGAGGCATCGGTTTCTTCGTGGCTCCGGAAGCCCGCCTCAAGATAATACGCCGGCGCACCGACGAGCTCATCAATACACGCATGCCATCGCTTTTCGACCTCATGATGCATCTCGGCATCTCGCCGCAGGCGCTCGCCGAGGCATATCAATCATATATCGACAACCATCAAACTCCCGCGAAATGAAAAAGACAACCCGTATCATCATAGGATTATTAGTGTTTCTGATGCTTTTTGCCTTCCTCTCTCCCCTCATCTTCTTCCAGTCGTACTAAGCGACGGGCCGGGCGGCCGCTTCAATAGCGCCGCCCGGCTTCCTTCAGGAGGTGCAGCCGGATGATAAACATTTTCCAGGGCATCGGCGTTGACTCTCACGGAGGGACGGATAATAATCATCCGGCGCCGACGTTCTAAGACTATACCGCGCTTTGATGCTAAACCACATCGCAAAGACATTCCGGCCACTGTCGTTCTTCACTCCTAAGGTAAGGATTGCCGCCGCAGCCCTCATGCTGTGGCCCGCTCTATGTCTCAGGGCCTCGGCGCCGTCGGCCCCCGACCGCACAGTGGTCGGGAAGGTGACTGACTCTCTCACAGGCAACCCTGTCTCCGGTGTGCAGGTCTATTCCAAGAAGGGGAAGCGGCGCGCTATCACCGACGACGGCGGCGTCTTCACGATCAGCATTCCCTACGGCAGCAAGCGACTGAGGGTAAACGCACTCGGCTTCCTACAGGAGGAGGTCGACGTGCTGAAGGACGCCGACACGCTGCGCATCATATTGACCGAGGCTCCCGTGGAGCTCGACGAGTTTGTGGTGCGTCCGAAGAAGGAGAAGTATTCCAAACGCAACAATCCTGCCGTCGACCTCATGCAGGCCATACGTGCCGCCCGCGACGAAGGCAATCCGGCCCTCGAGCCTTACTACAGCTACGACCGCTACGAGAAGCTCCTCGTGGCCCTCAACGATTATCAGGACGTGCCCGACAGCGTTAAGACAGGTAAGACCCGGAAGTTTTTCCGCGAGTATGTCGACACCGCCGCCTGGACCGGAAGCACCATCCTCGACGTGATGCTGCGCGAGAAGCTGTCTACGCGCATCATGAGCCGCGACCCCGATGCCGACAAGGAGATAGTGAGGGGAGTGGCGGGCCGCGGGATCGACCAGGCATTCAACCAGCAGAACATCACAGCCGTATTCGAGGACGTGCTCCGCGACGTAAACCTCTACGACAACGACATCATCCTGCTCCAGAACCGCTTCGTGAGCCCACTCTCGAAAATCGGCCCCGATTTCTACAAATACCATATCACCGACACCGTGATGGTGGGCGGTGACGTCTGCGCCGAGCTCAGCTTCGCCCCACACAATCCCGAGTCTATGGGCTTCAACGGAAAGATCTACGTCACCGTCGGCGACTCCGCCCGCTCGCTCCGCCGCGTCACCATGAGGATTCCCAAGGCCATCAACCTCAATTACGTCGACAACATCTTCATCAGCCAGAATTTCAGGACCGACTCCCTCGGCAAGACCCACAAAACGCTCGACGATATGTGTCTCGAGATGCAGGTGATGCCCGGCACGCCGAAGTTCTTCACCCACCGTGTGGTGGTCTACGACAATTTCCAGTACACTCCGCGCCATGATTTCGAGGATATGTACACGAGGCTCGGAGAGCGCATTGAGCTCGACAGCGCCTATTCGCGTCCCGGCGATTTCTGGGCGGCCAACCGTATGGTGCCGCTGAGTCGCGCCGAGCGCAACCTCTCGGGCATGGACGCCCGCCTGCGCGAGCTCCCCTGGCTCTACTACACCCGCAAAGCCCTCGAGATCCTCGAGGGGGGATACGTGAAGACCTCGCGCAGAAGCCGCTTCGACTTCGGCCCCGTCAACACCCTCGTGAGCTTCAACGACGTGGAAGGCGCGCGGTTCAGACTCGGAGGCCTCACCACCGCCAACCTCAACCAGCATCTCTTCGCCAGGGGATATCTCGCATACGGTACGAAAGACCGCAAGCTGAAATACGAGGCGGAGCTCGAATACAGCTTTCCGAAAAAGCGTTACCACTCCCGGGAGTTCTGTCGCCACGGCATCGCCGCAACCTACAGCTACGACCTCGACATGCTCGGCCAGCACTACCTCTTCACCAACGCCGACAACATCTTCCTCTCCCTGAAGCGCAAGGAGAGCATCCTCGTAACCTACCGGCGTCTCGCCGAGCTGTCATACCTCCTCGAGCTCCCCAACAATTTCTCCGTCGGCTGCGCCCTGCGCCACGTCACCCAGGAGGCCACTCCATGGATACGGTTCGTCTATCCCG
>USHH01000183.1 GCA_900554345.1 uncultured Bacteroidales bacterium
CTGACGCTGCTTGCCCGTCCGGCCCCCCCCCCCCCAGGAGCCACAGCTTCTCGATGCCACCATCCGCAGGAGTCGTGAAGCTCACTTTGCCGTTGCGGGCCTTCATCATGTCGCAATAGATGGCGTCGCCTTTGCTGTCGATGGCCACCAGGCCATAGCGCCAACCGGCCTTATTCCTGTTGAGGGTGTAATAACCCTTCCTGCCGGCCTCGCCACGGAAGTCGACGGTCACGGTCTTTCCCGGGGCAGGTACATCGACGGGTATCACGTTGAAGCCATAGTTCTCCGGAGCATTGCCGGGAGCCACACGCTTCCAGCCGCCGCCGGCATCGACGAGGTCGGTGTGCCAGATGTCGGTGTAGCCACGTGTATAGTCTCGCACGCGGTCGATGTCCCAGTTGACCAGTCGGGAATAGTTGTGCCACATCTCGTCGTTAAACCGCTCCTGCGACATGCCGGTGAGACGCATGTAGGTCATGGCGGGGTCCTCCCCCACCTTTCCCTGCCGGAAAAGCTCTGCGATGAACGGTAGGCCGTACTTCTCGCCCCAGAGCTCAAGCACGTAAGGGGAATGATAGATATTGTCGATATGGAGGAAAGCCTTGTGGGTGAGGTCGGCGAACGCATCGAGGTGGAAGCGCTCGTCTTTCTGCCACTCGGGATTCACCTGCCAGAGCATCCACTGCGAGGCCATCTCATAGAACCCGGAGCCGCCCCAGGCCTCACCCTCGCCGTCGCATGTGATCTGGAGCTGGAAGGAGTGGCCGAGCTCATGGGCTATGCAGTTGAGATTGGAGTCCTGCACGCGGTTGGGGGCTATCCAGAGGGCGCCGATCTGGCCGTCGTAGTCACCGCCGTATGCCGTGCCCTCGAGCGAGTAGTCGAGCATCACCATCATCTTGTAACGGTCGGCCTTGGAGCCTGGCTTCGCGAATCTGAGGTCGTTGTAGAAGAAATCATAGAACCGGCCGAGCTTCGCGAGGAGGTTGGCGAGATCCACCTTCATGTTGTTGCCGTCGAGGTCGGGAGCCTTGGATATGTCGGGACCGAAACTCTTGTCCCAGAAGAGCACGATGTCGGGTGTGGAGATCATCCGGTGGAAGCTCCACTTGCTTTCGGGGTCGTTGAGGTCGAGCTCGCGGAGGTCGGCGGGTATGTATATCGATTTCTCGTGATGCTCCAGCACCGGGACGGTGGCGGAGGCGGGATATGTCTCGTCGGGACTGATGGCGATGACGCCTGAGGCTGAAGGGTCGTTGTCTTGCGCGGAGGCTATGACGGCGCATCCGAGGATGGCTGATAAGATGAAGGACTTTCTCATGCTATGGAAATTCATGGTTGGTAGTTCGGTTAAACTGATGGTGCAAAGTTAAGGCATTCTGAGGGAATAGGGTTGCAAAAACGTCCAAAAGAGTAATAAAATCGTATAAACGAGGTGGCGTGTGGAAACACGCTGGCCGACATTGTCAAGCAGACGGTAGGGAAACATGCCGGAGGCATGTCCCTACAAGCGTGCCTTAATTATCAGAATTTGAGGTAGAAGTCATGGCAGAGGGCGCGGTAATCGGGCGTCGGGACACCAGGGGCAGTCTCAAGGTCGAGGACGGGGATGTCATCGGTCAGATCCGGAGTCAGTGAGTCTTTAGTCGTTGGTCCGGAAGTCGGTGGGTCGTCAGTCATTGGAGCAGCGGGAGTGAATTCGAGCAGGACACGTTTCACGGGAGCGGCTGCATGGCCGCGCACGTATTCCGCGCGGCGAAGTCGCAGCAAGCGGGCACCTGCCTCAGCCACGATCTCCCCGCGCTGTTCGGATGGAGCAATCAATGCGAGGCGCCCTCCGGGAGCGAGTAGCAGTTTGGCACTCTCCACGAGCGCCAGCGGCGACAGCTCCGCCTGATGACGCGCCGAGAGACGGGGCGAGTCGGGAGTCTCCACCCCGCTGTTGAAGAACGGAGGATTGCTGACCACAAGGTCGAAACGCCGGCTATCATCTTCCCCGGCGGAGAGGCGCGACAGATATTCATCGAGCGAGCACCGTAGAGCAGAGGGGCGGTCGCGCCATGGCGACTCACGGAAATTGGCGGCAGCCTCATCGACGGAGTCGGCATCGACATCTATGGCCGTCACGACTGCCTCCGGAGCCCTCTGGGCACACATCAGCGCTATCACCCCACAGCCACACCCCACATCCAGAACGCGACGGCAACCGGACACATCGGCCCAGGCACCGACGAGCACCCCGTCGACGCCCACCTTCATGGAGCTTCGGGTGTGGGCCACCGAAAACCGCTTGAAATAAAAACGACGCTTGTCCATAGCGGTGCAAAGTTACATACATTATTTTATATTTAGGGCGATTTTCACTAATTTTGCACTCCCGTTATAACGCAGCCGGCAGACTGCACCATAATAAAACACCGCCTGATGAGCAACAAAACCAATCATAAAGCGCCCGACAACATGCCGGACTATCTATCACCGGCCCCTCCGGTCACCGATGTGCCACTGACAATCACCTGGGACAACCTCGTGATGAGCAAGACGGCGTGTCCGGTGCTCACATTACCCGACCAAGTGCTTTTCCCCAACCTTCCCCTCCCGGTACACATCACGAGCGAGAGAAGCATCCGGCTTGTGAAGGAGGCCCTCGAGCGCCGGGAGATGATAGCCGTGGTGGCCCAGAAGAATCCCGAGATCGAGGAGCCGGAAGGGAAGGACATCTACCGCACGGGAGTCATCAGCCAGGTGATGAAGGTTGTCGACAACAACGACGAGGCGCCTGTGGTGGTCTTCCTCGCTCCGGCCTACCGCATCCGCGTGCAGCGCATCACGAGCAAGAGCCCCTATCTGAAGGCGAAGGTTGAGCCATGGCCGCTGGAAAAGACGGAAGGCGTCGACATGGAATACGACGCCCTGCTCGAGGCCGTGTCAGACGTCTACCACGGCATAGTGTCGTATCTGCCCGACAACGAGAGCACCGACCTTCTCAACACCCTGAAGCAGCTTGAAGGCAATCCGGAGCTCCACATGAGCTTCGAGGCGCTCAACTCGCCGCTCGACGTGCCGGAGAAGATAGAGATGCTCGAGGCGCAGACCCTCAAGGAGCGTGCCCGCATCTTCCTGAAATACCTCGACAGCAGCCTTCAGAAACTGGAGCTTAAGGCCAACATCGCGATGCGCACACGCGAGGAGCTGTCGCGCCAGCAGAAAGAGCAGTTTCTCCAGATGCAGATCCGCAACATCCGCGACGAGCTCGGCGACGGCATGAGCGAGGAGACCGACGCCGACGAGCTTGAGAAGCGCGCCTCCGAGATGCAGTGGAGCGAGGAGACGGCAGCCCATTTCCAGAAAGAGCTGCAGAAGCTCGGCCGCTTCAACATAGGCAATCCGGAATACGGACTGCAATACACCTATCTCGACACGATGCTCAGCCTCCCCTGGGGCAAGTATTCCAACTCCGACTTCACCATCGACGACGTGGAGAAGACGCTGGAGCGCGACCACTACGGGCTGGAGAAGGTGAAGGAGCGCATCGTGGAGCATATGGCCGTGCTTAAGCTTCGCAACGACATGAAGGCGCCGATCCTCTGCCTCTACGGCCCTCCGGGAGTGGGCAAGACCTCGCTGGGACGCTCGATCGCCGATGCCACGGGGCGCAAGTACGCCCGCGTGTCGCTCGGCGGCCTACGCGACGAGGCCGAGATCCGCGGCCATCGGCGCACATACCTCGGCTCGATGCCGGGGCGCATCATAGCCGCGCTGCAGAAATGCGGAGAGGGCGACCCTGTGTTCGTGCTCGACGAGATCGACAAGGTGGGAGCCGACTATAAGGGCGACCCGGCGGCCGCGCTGCTGGAGGTGCTCGACCCGGAGCAGAACTCCAGATTCCACGACAACTACCTCGACTGCGACTACGATCTCTCGAAGATAATGTTCATAGCCACGGCCAACAACATCTCGGGCATCTCGCAGCCGCTCCTCGACCGCATGGAGCTGATAGAGATCAGCGGCTACGTCACCGAGGAAAAAATCGAGATCGCGAGCCGCCATCTCGTAGGGCGTGCGTTGACCGACCACGGCTTCTCCGAAGGAGAGATCACCTTCACTCCCGAGGCGTTGCGCTACATAATAGAGCGCTACACGAGGGAGTCGGGAGTGCGCCAGCTGGAGAAGCGCATAGCGAAAGCGCTGCGGCGCGTGGCGCGACTCAAGGCCTCCGGCAAGCCCTACCCCGAAGTGATCACCCCGGAGCTGGTGAGGGAATACCTCGGCAACGAGGAGGTGACGCCCGACATGTATGAGAACAACGACACCATCGGCGTCGTGACCGGCCTGGCCTGGACGTCGGCCGGTGGCGAGATCCTCTTCATCGAGTCGTCGATCTCTGCCGGCAAGGGAGAGAAGCTGACGCTCACCGGCAACCTCGGCGACGTGATGAAGGAGTCGGCGGTCATTGCCCTTCAATACCTGAAGGCACACGCCCCGCAGCTCGGCATCGACTCGTCGGCCTTCAGCGTCAACGACGTGCACGTACACGTGCCTGAGGGAGCCATACCGAAAGACGGCC
>USHH01000184.1 GCA_900554345.1 uncultured Bacteroidales bacterium
AATGCGGAAGCGAAAATATCCCCCGAGGAAGCCCGGAAGGCTCTGCTTGAAAAGGCAGAAAACGGCGGTGTTCCCGTCGAAACTATCTAAGCTCAGTATCCGTCGGTATCCGTCGGATAATTGCTGCGGCACAGGCTGCGGCGGCGCCGGCTGCCTCAGGACGCGGCGCCCAGCGGCGTGCCGAGCAGGCCGCCCGCCTCACCTTCAAGGAGAAGCGCGAGATGGAGGCCCTCGAGTCAGAGCTCTCGGCGCTCGCCGACGAGCGTAAGGTCCTTGAGGATAAGATGATGGCCGGCGACATGGCCCACGATGAGCTCTCGGAGGCCGCCAGGCGCATCGAGGCTATCATCGCACGCACCGACGAGGCCGAGATGCGCCTTCTCGAGCTTATGGAGAAAGACGGCCAATGACCCGAAGATTACATCGATAAAAAATTGAAAAAAATGATTGCTGCCATAGCTTCCTTGATGCTTCTTCTCTCCCCCGTATCATCCACGGGCGTAGTTGCCGCTCCCGATTCCGTCACCATGACGATGCAGGCCGACGATTTCATCGACTCTATGCCCGACGGATTGCAGGACTCGCAGGCCGACGCCGTATCCCGTTCCATCGGCGGTGACTTCTCCTCGCTTATCGCCGTGAGAAATTCAAGAAATGCCGCTCCCGGATATCCTGATGCCGTGAAGGTGACTGACCTCGCTCCCGACCTCTCGGTGGGACGCTCCACGGCCATGCGCCTCTACCGCCCGGCCGCTCCGGCTGCCGACGGGCCGCTGCCGGTTGTGGTGTATCTTCACGGTGGAGGATGGGCTTTCGGCAGTCTCAACAGCTGCGCGGAGTTCTGCGCCTCGGTGGCCGCCACCGGCCGCGCCATTGTCCTGGCCGTCGACTATCCTCTCGTGCCCGACCACACGCTTGCCGACGCGCTCCCGGCCTCCCGCCGCCGGCCTCGTAGCCACGCGGCTTCCGTCGACGGCATACGCTATGCCGTGGCCCATGCCGCCGAGTGGGGGAGCGCCCCCGGTCTCGTGAGCGTAGCCGGCGACAGTGCCGGCGGACATCTCGCCCTTCTGGCGGCCATGAAATACGATGAGACTTCCCCGGAAAATCCTATCCATTCAATAGTAGCCATCTATCCCGTGGCCACGCTCGACGTGCCCGACAGGAAGGATGCCGGTTACCGAGACAGCTCATGGCGCCGCTACGGCCGTGGCTACGGACTCGACTCACGCCTGATGTCTGCTTTCCTCGACGCCGCCCTGTCGACAGTGGATTCAGCTTCCCGTGAAGGATATGACCCGTTGAAGAGACTGACTGCGTCAAAATCAGAACTTCCGCCCACGCTGATAATCTCGGCCGGTCGCGACATATTGCTCGACCAGGCGCGAAGCCTTGCCGAGGCGCTTGCCGCTTCCGGCACAGTTGTGACGCATGAGGTATATCCCGGCGCCGTGCATCTCTTCATCACAGTCCCGGGTCAGCCAGCCGCCCGCGCCCGCGCCGTCAACTCGCTCCTTAATCATATAGCTCCATGACCAATCGGAATCCGGCTTGTAGGGACATGCCTTTGGCATGTTGCCCCATCGGCATGGATGACTCTGTCACGCAAGATATTGTAACGTGCCGAAGGCACGTCCCTACAGGCTGCCTGATGGTTTAACCGGTATCTATTTGTTGAAGTGGTTCATGGTGTAGGCCGGGCCCGCGAGACAGTAGGATCTCACCGCCTCTGCCGCACGCTCAAGAGTCTCCGGCAGCTGGCGCTTCTCCTCCTCCGGAAACTTTCCCAGCACGAAGTCGATCTGCGCCCCGCGTGCGAAATCATTTCCCACGCCGATACGCAGACGTGCGTAATTGGTGTTGCCGAGTTCCGAAGCGATGTTTTTCAGCCCGTTGTGGCCGGCGTCGCTGCCTCGCTGGCGCAGCCGCAGGGTGCCGAAGGGGAGGGCGAGGTCGTCGACCACCACCAGCAGCCTCTCCAGCGGCAGCTTCTCCTTGTTCATCCAGTATCTGATCGCCACTCCGCTGAGATTCATGTAGGTGGAGGGCTTAAGCACCATCAGCAGGCAGTTCTTCACCTTGATCTGCGCCATGTCGCCGTATCGGCACGACTCGAAAGCCACCCCCGCGTCTGCCGCGAGGCGGTCGGCCGTCATAAACCCTATATTGTGGCGTGTGCCCTCGTATTCCCTGCCTATATTGCCGAGACACGCTATGAGATATTTGTTCACTTCTTCCTTCTCCTTGTCTTTTTCTTCATCGTGCGCCTGCGGGCGCAGCCATCCTTTGATGTTGTCGATCAGCGTCTCAATCCTCATCGCCGTCGTCTGTGTCGTCACTGTCTTCCCAGTCGAGATAGAAGGTGTCGGCGTAGCTGTCTTCCTTGAAGCGGGAGAGCTCGCGGCTGTCGCGCTTCGTGGGGCGGCCGAGTCCCTTCCGCCGGTCTACGAATCCCGAGATCTTCGTCATCTCGAGCAGGTCGTATTGATCCTGGCTCGTGAGGTTCTCCAGATATTCCGGCACGAGGCGTGCCCCGAGCCTTCCTGTGGAGAGCTGCTTTACGCGGAAAGTATAGGTGATGGGAGGCTTCTTCACGTCGATCACGTCGCCGGGCTTCACCGTGCGCGACGGCTTCACCGCCGTGCCTCCCATCGTGACGCGTCCCTTGCGGCATGCGTCGGTGGCTATGGTGCGCGTCTTGAACATGCGCATGCTCCAGAGCCACTTGTCGATTCTCTCTTCTGCCATTGTCTTTCTGTGTCTTATGATATGGTAGGGGGATGTGTGTGGTCTACTTGTCGGAGGTGCGCTCAAGAAGAAGCACCCTCGAGCCCTCGTTGTTGAGAAACTCCACTTGCTGCCCGCTGAGCACACGCGCCTTCATAGCCTCCTCGAGGGCCACCAGCAGATGCATCTCATGGTTGGGTTCAGGGCAGGCCATCCGGGTGGTGGCTATCGCCTGGAAGGAGATGGAATTGGCGGCGTCCATATCGGTCTCCAGTGTGCCGTTGAGGATATTGCAGCCTGTGTTGCCGTGAACTTTCCCCTCATCCACGTCGATCACCAGCTTCATGTCGGGGTTGTCGATCTTCTCGTCGCCTATCGCCGCCACCTGCCATGTGCCGTTGAGAAACTGGAAGTTCTGGTGCATCATCTCCATGATGCGGCTGTGGCCGGAGTCGTAGAGATACAGGTAATAGCTGTCGCCGTCGAGGCGCCACGAGTAGTAGCGTGCCGAATCGAGCGCAGCGCATATCTCGCGGTCGGTGATGCCCTCCTTTCCGCAGCTGCGCATTGTGGAGACGAGCTGGCTGAAACTCAGGGTGGAGTCGGCTGGATTATAGATATAGGCTGCATTTATTATGTTGCAGCCGTCGTTGCCGTAGACACGCTTCTCGGCGGGCACGAATTTCAGGTATGGAGCCTCCTCGCCCACTGCCTTGCGGCCGAAGACTGTCTCTATCGCCCAGTCGCCTTTCACCACGCCACGCGAAAGCTCTTCGGAGGTATATACATTGGCAACCGCCTGCACTATCTTTTCTCTGTCCTGGGGAAGCACCGCTTCATGCTTTACCTTGCCTCCCTTGCCGCCGGCTTTCCCATCGGAAGCTGACCCCGCGCCTTTAAGCGCCGTGCATCCACCCGCGAATGTCAGGGCAGCCCCAAGCAGCAGTGTTATTGTAGCTCTCTTCATATTCGGTTTCATTTATGCAAAATTAACAATTAATCCACATTTGAGCAAATGGTCAGTCGCCCCAGTGACGCCGCAGAGGAAATTTCGTAGGGCGCATAAGCAGCCTCAGCGATGTGGAATAGGTGAAATAGTTCCACGTCCAGTTGAGGAGCACCGACAGCTTGTTGCGCATCCCCAGCAGCGACATCAGGTGGATGAACATCCAGGCCATCCAGGCCATCATGCCGCCAAACGACATCCGCGGCAGGTCGGCCACCGCGCGGTTCTTGCCCACGGTGGCCATCGACCCCTTGTCGCGGTAGCGGAATTTCTCCTTCCATTCTCCGCTGTTGAGGTTTCGGGCCAGCAGATGCGCCTGCTGTATGGCCGGCTGCGCCATCTGCGGATGACCCTTGGGATACTTTTCCGTGGTCATCAGCGCGATGTCGCCTATGGCGCATACGCTCTCCTCATATCCCTTCATGCAGTTGTATTCGTCGACCACGATCCGGCCGCCGTGTCCCAGACACTCCTTCGGTAGCCCGGGGATAGGCTCGCCCATCACGCCGGCCGTCCATATCAGCGTCTCCCAATATTCAGTGTGGCCGTCGGCGAAGGTCACATGCTTGTCGGCATATCCCTTCATCATCGTGTCGAGGCGCACGTCAACCATAAGCTCGCGCAGGTAGCGCAGCGCCTTCTCCTGCGATTCCGGACGCATGGCCCCGAGAAGATGGCCTGTGCCCTCGATGAGGGTGATGCGAAGGTCGGCAGGGTCGAGCTCCGGGTATTCGCGGGGAAGCACGTATTTCTTCATCTCGCCGAGCGCTCCGGCTATCTCCACGCCGGCCGGACCGCCGCCCACCACCAGGAAGCTCAGCAGCTC
>USHH01000185.1 GCA_900554345.1 uncultured Bacteroidales bacterium
CACCACAGCCGACTGCTTCAAAAACCTCACGAAAAGGATCGAGGCAGACAGGGCGCGCTTCATCCGGCAGATCGCCGCGCTGACCTCAAGAAGGAAAGGCCTGACGGAAGCAAGCGGTGCCGTGAACTACGGCGAATTATGGGCAGAGGCGAGACGGAGGTCGACCGCAAGCGCCGAAACCTTTATAGAAAACGCCCCCTGGAGCGAACTTAAAGCCTTTGACATAATACTTCGCGGGCTACCGCCTCAGGCCAACCTCCATCTAAGCAACGGCACGAGCATACGCTACGCGCAGATCACGATGAGGGAGATGCCGCATGCCTGCTACTGCAACCGCGGAGTGTCGGGCATCGACGGCTCGACCTCGACCGCCATCGGCAGCGCGCTCGCATATAAAGGGATGACAGTGCTCGTCACCGGCGACATGTCGATGGCTTACGATATCGGCGCCCTCGGACTGCGTCTTGTGGGGGATAAGTTCAGGCTGATAGTGATCGACAACGGAGGAGGAGGAATATTCCGCTTCATCAGCTCTACCTCGGGTCTGGAGGAGCTCGACGACTATTTCTGCGTAGATCCGGCGACACCTTACTCGGGCCTTGCAAAGGCATGGGGGTGGAGATATATGGAAGCTTCTTCAGAAAAGGAACTCGCCGGGATGCTGCCGGCATTTTTCGACCCGACGGCCGGAAAGACCATACTCAGAGTGAAGTGTGATCCGGAGACAGGAGCAGCGACACTCAAGCGGTTCATGCGGCGGGCGGCGGCGCCGCAAGGGTAAAGAGTGAAGGGTGAAGGGTGAAGATTATAAATTTTATAAGATTTATAATTCTTATATCTAATCGACAAAAAACAAAGACAATATACAAGCTATGACATTCGATTGGAAACCAATTAAAGAATATACCGACATCCTGTTCGAGCAATTCGAGGGGATAGCCAAAATCACCATCAACAGGCCACAGGTCTACAACGCCTTCCGTCCGCTCACCAATCAGGAGATGCTCGACGCCATGGCCATCTGCCGCGAACGCAGCGACATCGGCGTAGTGGTGTTGACCGGCGCCGGCGACAAGGCATTCTGCAGCGGTGGCGACCAGAACGTGAAAGGGAGAGGCGGGTATGTAGGAGCGGACGGAGTGCCGCGCCTCAATGTGCTTGAGCTGCACCATGCCATCCGCTCGATACCGAAACCTGTGATAGCGATGGTGAACGGCTACAGCATCGGGGGGGGCAACGTACTGCAGGTGGTGTGCGACCTCTCGATAGCATCCGAGAACGCGCGGTTTGGCCAGACGGGCCCGAAAGTGGGAAGTTTCGACGCCGGCTTCGGCTCTTCCTACCTCGCGCGCTGCGTGGGCCAGAAGAAGGCCCGCGAGATATGGTTTCTCTGCCGGCAGTACACGGCTCAGGAAGCCCTGGAGATGGGTATGGTCAACAAAGTAGTGCCTCTCGACAGGCTCGAGGAGGAGACCGTGGACTGGTGTCGCACAATACTCAAGCGCTCCCCTCTCGCCATCCGCATGATAAAGCGCGCCCTCAACGCCGAGCTCGACGGACAGGCGGGCCTGATGGAATTCGCCGGCGACGCCACATTGATGTATTATCTGATGGACGAGGCCCAGGAGGGAAAGAACGCCTTCCTCGAGAAGAGAGACCCGGACTTCGGCCAGTTTCCTAAATTTCCCTGACCATGCGTCTCGCATTCGCACCTTACCTTCTGAAATTCAACTTTCCCGGCGGCACGTCGCGCGGCGTGCTGACGGAGAAGCCGACATTCCTCATAAAGGTCTTCGATGAGCATGACCCCGGGCATTTCGGCATAGGAGAGGCCGGGGTGTTTCCCGGCCTTTCCCCCGAGGCCGACGGCAATTACGTGAATAAGCTTCTGCAGCTTATGGCCAACGTGGCGTTGGGACGTCCGACAGACCTGAGCCATCATCCTTCCATCCAGGCGGGGTTCGAGCAGGCGATCCGCGACTATACCGGAGGATGCCGGGGAATCTATTACCCTACTCCCTTCTCAGCGGGTCAGGACTCCATCACAATCAACGGACTGATATGGATGGGAGAATTCGCGGAGATGGAACGCCGCATAGAGGAGAAGCTCAACGCCGGCTTCAGGTGCCTGAAGGTAAAGATAGGGGCAATAGCCTGGGATAAAGAGACGGAGCTGATCAAAGCAGTGAGGAGCACTTACGGCAAAGACCGGCTCACCATACGCGTCGACGCCAACGGCGCCTTCGGAAAGGACGATGCCCTCGGAAAGCTGGAGGAGCTGGCCCGCCTCGACGTGGAGTCGATAGAGCAGCCGGTAAGAGCCGGCAACACCTCGCTGATGGCCAGACTCTGCCGGGAGACCCCGCTGCCCATAGCTCTCGACGAGGAGCTCATAGGGAAATTCAGCGAGGATGACAAGCGCGCCATGCTCGACGCCATAATGCCGCAGTATATCATCCTCAAGCCATCTCTTATCGGCGGCTTCTCAGGCGCTGAGGAATGGATTGCCCTGGCAAGAGAAAGGAACATCGGCTGGTGGGTTACCTCGGCGCTCGAATCCAACGTCGGACTCAACGCCATAGCCCAGTGGACCTCCACCCTGCTCCACGACATGCCGCAGGGCCTCGGCACCGGGGGCGTCTTCTCCAACAACTTCAGCAGCCGGCTCCATCTCGACGGCGAGCGCCTGCGCCTCAATCCGGATAAGGAGGACGACCGTCACCAGTATGACAGCCTTCACTGGCATCAATAACCCTGGCTCATGACATACGAAGAAGTAAAGGAAGAATGGGAATCCGACAAGGGATATATCACGGCGCGGACATCAGGCTCCACCGGAGAGCCGCGTGAGATACGTCTCGGCAAGCGGTTTGTGAGAGACAGCGCCGAGCGCAGCTGCCGCCTTTTCGGCATCAATGAGCGCAGCCGTCTCCACAGCTGCCTGCGCGCCGACACCATCGGAGGGAAGATGATGCTTATCAGGGCACTGATATCGGGCGCCGGCTTCACTTACGAAATCCCGAGCAACCAGCCCATGCTCCATTATGAGGGGGCGCCAGCTTCCCTGGTGTCGATGGTGGCCCCGCAGCTACATTATTTCGCCACGCATCCTGAGCTCCACGGAAAAGCGGAGAAGATACTCGCGGGAGGATCGCCGCTAAACGCACAGCTGCTCGGGGTGGTGGCCGACAGCGGCCTTGCAGTGTATGAATCATACGGCATGACGGAGACGGCCTCGCATATCGCCGTGAGGAAAGTGGAGCGCATCCCGACGGGCTTCAGGCCCCTCGACGGCATCAGCGTGGCCACCGACAGCCGGGGCTGCCTGACGATTGGCTTCGCCGGCGGCGAGACCGTGACCACCAACGACCTCGCCGTCATATCGCCCGACGGCACATTCATGATCACCGGACGATATGACGGGATGATCATCACCGGCGGGGTGAAGGTGAATCCCACGGAAATCGAGGAGTCGCTGGGCGACATCATAGGAGAGCCGTATTTAGTGGCATCGCTGACCGACATGAAATGGGGCCAGGAAATGATAGTGGCAGTGGAGGGAGAGGCTCCTCCGGCCGAGGAGCAACGTCTCGCCTCCATGATAAGGGCGCGGCTGGAGGGGGCACGCCGACCCAAAAAGATATACTGGACACGCCGTCTGCCTCAGAAAGACAGCGGAAAGCCCGACCGCGGTCCCTTTCGCTCCGGCTGGGGCGAGGAATTGAAATTTTATATGATATGATTTTCATAATTCGCCAAAATGTTATAAATTTGTGTTGTGAAACATTGTCACTCGTCATAACATGATAAAGAAAAGCACTCTTGAGCAAATAGTCAGTGAAGACATATCGGAGCTATGGGGAGTCCTGAGCCCCGAGGAGAAAAGGGTCATAACCGACAATTTCAATATCCAGAACCTGAAAAAGAACCAGATAATCTATGCCGAGCAAGACGAGCCTGAGTATCTCTGGATATTGCTGAAGGGGAAAGTGAAGATGTATAAGAGCGGCATCGGCGACAGGGTGCAGATCCTGCGACTCTACCGCCCGGTGCAGTATTTCGGCTACCGCGCCTATTTCGCCAACGAGAGATACGTGTCGTCGTGCGCGGCCTTCGAGCCATCGGTGGTGGGCTCCATCCCTATGGAGCTTGTCGACGGCCTCATCCGCACCAATAACGAGCTGGCGATGTTTTTCATCCACGAGCTCTCGCGCAATCTCGGAGGGTCTGACACGAAGATCGTCAATCTGACTCAGAAGCATATACGGGGTCGCCTCGCCGAGTCGCTGCTGCTGCTTCTCGACAACTACGGCCTCGAAGACGATGAAGCCACGCTCAACATATACATGAGCCGCGAGGATCTGGCCAACCTATCCAACATGACCACCTCCAACGCCATCAGGACGCTGACATCGTTTGTTGCCGAGAAGCTCATCCTCGTCGACGGACGGAAAATCAAGATACTCAACGAATCGCAGCTGCGCAAGATATCCAAGTTCGGATAATCGGGACGCCGGCATATG
>USHH01000186.1 GCA_900554345.1 uncultured Bacteroidales bacterium
GCCAGCCGAAGGCGCCGCAGCAGAAAGACGCTGAGCGCCCGCGCAAACCCCGGCCGCCACGCCAGAAGAAGCCACAGGGCGACGCTCCGGCCGAACAGCCGCAGCAGCCATCCTCACCGGCCAAGACACCTTCCGGGGAGTGATGACCATGAGCACCCTTACAGCCATTCACCGCATTATCCCGCTCGCCGCCGCGACAGCTATCGCCGCGGCGGCGGCGTCATGCAGCCACCTGCCGCCGGCGCCGGCCGGAAGCCAGTATGTGGAGCTGGCGCAGCCCTGGCTGCCCGGCGGTGTCGTGGAGTTCACTCCACAGCTCTACGATTCCCTGGAATCTCGCCGCCAGCCTTTCGATCTTCTGCTTTCAGTGCGCTATACGCGCAACTGTCAGGCCAACGAGATTGTTATGGTGATAGAGGAGATGTCGCTCGACAATGGCGTCTCCGAGCCCGACACCGTTGTCGTGTCCCTCTTCTCCCCCTCGGGAACGCCGCTCGGCAAAGGGGCCTACAACGTGTTTGAGCAATCGGTGGCCCTTCACGACGACTATCCCCTCCCCGACGGCTACACCTTCTCGGTCACCCCTGCCATGCCTGTCAGAGGCGTGATTTCCGTAGGTTACCGGCTGATGAGATGACAATAACCCATAAAACATAGAAATCATGCAATTTTTCCTTCCCGATATGCGCGAGGAAGCCGACCTGAGGATCGACCGGCTGCGCCGCCTCATGAGGGAGTCTCATGTCGACGCCCTGCTCGCCTCCACGACTGCCAATATCTTCTATCTCTCGGGGCGTGTCTACCGGGGCTACGTCTATGTGCCGCTCGAGGGTGAGCCTCTGTGGCTCGTGGTCCGTCCCGATGCATTTGACGCCGGGAGCCGCGTGGTAGCGCTTCGCAAGCCGGAGATGATACCCGATGTGCTGGGGCGTTTCGGCATGCGCATGCCTGAATGTGTGGCGCTCGAATGTCAGGAAGCCGCCTATTCGGATATCGTAAGGCTCCAGAAAGTGTTTGCCGACTGTCGATTTGCCGATGCCTCGGCGCTGCTCGACAAGGCCCGCGAGATCAAGACGCCATTCGAGATAGCGGCCATGAAACGCGACGGGCTCCATCATGTGGCAGTCTACGAGCGCATCGACCGCTGCTTCAAGCGCGATATGACCGATCTCGAGTTTCAGATCGAGATAGAACGCGTGTTGCGGCGCGAGGGATGCATCGGTTATCCCCGCGTGAGGGGCGACAATATGGAAATCAACCTCGGAAGCGTAGTCTACGGGCCGAACGCAGATGTGCCGGGGCCCTACGACTTCACGATGGGCGGAGCGGGCTTCGACCCGTCGCTCCCCGTGGGCGCCGACGGATCCATCATGCATCCCGGCCACACCGTGATGGTGGACATGAACGGCGGCTTCAACGGCTATCAGACCGACATGACGCGCACATGGCGCATCGGCGATGTGCCCGACATAGCCTATAAGGCCCACGACTGCTCCATAGCCATACTCCGCGAGCTGGAGAAGACGGGAGTGCCCGGCAGGCGCATCGGCGAGCTCTACGAGAGGGCTGTGGCAATGGCGCGTGAGGCCGGCCTCGAGAAGTATTTCATGGGCCACAGGAGCCAGGTGAGGTTCATAGGCCACGGCGTCGGCATCCAGCTCAACGAGCTCCCGGTAATCATGGGGCGCAACGAGAGCGAGCTCAAGGAGAACATGACGCTTGCCATCGAACCGAAATTCGTGATACCGGAAGTTGGCCCCGTAGGCATCGAGAATACCTACGTGGTGCGTCCCGACGGATTGGAGAACATCACTGTCTTCCGCGAGGAGCTCTCTTCTCTCGAATAGAAGAGAGCAGCTCACAGAGCAGATAAAGGACGGGAACTGAAGCCTGGACTTCAGTTCCCGTCCTTTATCTGCTCTGTGAGCCATTGCCATGCGGCGTCGTGTTCGTAAGGTATGCGGCCGTCGAGTATGGCGTCTTTCACCATCTGCTTCAGCTCGGCGATCTCGGGGCCCGGCGGAAGGCCGAGCCTCTCCATGATCTCGTAGCCGGTCACGGGGTTCTTCCAGTTGCGCAGGGCGTCGGCGTCCTTGATCTCGCCCATCCTCTCGCGCAGCTTGGCGAAACCCTCGAGCTGCCGCCTCACCTTCTCCGGCTGCTTGCTGGTGATGTCGCTCTCGGCGAGGATCATGAGGTCGTCGAGCGCGGAGCCGGCGTCGGTGATCATACGCCTCACTCCGGAGTCGCTCACACCTTCGTCGCCTACCTGCTGCGGACGCATGTGCAGTCCCACCAGATTGGCCACGTATTTCATGTTCTCGTTGAGCGGCATCTTCATATCGCGGAATATGCGCCTCACCATCTTCTCGCCTATGTAGTTGTGGTTGTGGAATGTCCAGCCCAGACCGTCGACATATCTTTTGGTAGTGGGCTTGGCGATGTCGTGCAGAAGAGCGCTCCAGCGGAGCCACACGTTGTCGCTGCGCTCGGCCACGTTGTCGAGCACCTTGAGCGTATGCGAGAAGTTATCCTTATGTCCCTTCCCCTCCTTGATCTCCACTCCCTTCAGCGGAATCAGTGAAGGCCACACATACTGGAGCAGCCCGGCCATGTCGAGCAGACGCCATCCCACGGAGGGGCGCGGCGAGCGCATGACCTTCATCAACTCGTCGTTGATGCGCTCGCGGGTGATGATCTCCATGCGCCGGGCGTTGCGCTTGATGGCCTCGAAAGTCTCGGGCAGGATACGGAATCCTTCGAGCTGGGTGGCGAAACGGATGGCCCGCAGCATCCGCAGCGGGTCGTCGCTGAAAGTCACGTCAGGATCGAGCGGGGTGCGGAGCACCTTGTCATGCAGGTCCCGGATTCCGTCATAGAAATCCACGAGCTCTCCCCTGCGCCCTGCATTGAGACAGATAGCCATGGCGTTGACGGTGAAGTCGCGCCGGCTGATGTCATCCTCGAGGGTTCCGTCTTCCACTATGGGATTGCGCGAGTCTCGTGAATACGACTCCCGGCGCGCGCCCACGAACTCAAGCTCCAGCTCTCCTGCCTTCACCTGCGCGGTGCCGTAGTTGGCGAAGACGGAGAGATGGGCGCCGTGTCCGAGACGCTTCGCCACTCCCTTGGCCAGCTCGATGCCTGAGCCCACCGTCACGAAATCGAGGTCTTTCGACTCCCGGCCGAGATGGCTGTCGCGCACGTAGCCGCCCACCACATACACCTCGCGCCCCATCTCGTCGGCTACGTCGCCGATGAGCGAGAACACATTGTCGATATCCTTTTGCATAATGCTGAGGCTTTATTAAGTGAAGCGCCGCGCCCCTTGCGGGACACGGCGCCGTGTGATTGCTATATCAGCCTGACCCCGGCTTTCCGGCGCCAGGATTGATTTATGATCAGTCTTCGTTGAGGTTCACACGCTTGAACTCCACTACCAGCAGACCCTTCATCTCCTTGTCGAGATACTGGCCCACGGTGAGCTTGGCGTCGCGGTGGTATTCCTGCTCGAGAAGCACGTTCTCCTTGTAGTATTTGTTGATACGGCCGTTCACGATGTTGTCGATCATCTGCTGCGGAAGGCTGTTGGCCTTCTTCTCGGCGGTCTCGGCCATGATCTGGCGGGCCTTGGCGGCATCCTCCTCTGTGATCCATCCCTTGGTGATGTTGGAGGCGATGTGGTCGTCGGAGTCGAAGTGGTTGGGGTTGAGGCCGGCCTTGCGGAGAGCTGCCTCGACAGCCTTCTGCACCTGCTCTGCCTTTGTCTTCTCGATAGCCACGTTCTTCTCCTCCTCGATGATGGAGGCGGGCACTGCCTCGCGGTTGACGGCGACGGGGTTCATGGCGGCTACCTGCATGGCGACCTCCTTGCCTACCTCTGCGGGCACGCCCTCGAGATTGAAGCCTACGATTGTGGCGAGCTTGTTGCCGAGGTGATCATAGCAGGCTACGGAAGGAGCGGAGATGCACTCATAGGCGCCGAGCTCCATCTTCTCGCCTGTCTTGCCGATCTCGTCGGTGATGTGCTCCTCTACGGTGCGGCCGTCCATGTCAAGGGCCTTCACCTCGTCGAGGGTCTTGGCGCCGGCGTTGACAGCTGCGTTGAGGATTTCCTTTGTCAGAGTGCGGAACGACTCGTTCTTGGCAACGAAGTCGGTCTCGCATTTCAGGGCCACTATAGCGGCGAAGCCCTCCTTGGCGGCGGAGAGCACGCAGCCCTCGGCAGCCTCGCGGTCTTCACGCTTGGCAGCCACGGCCTGACCTTTCTTGCGGATGATCTCGATTGCAGCCTGGATGTCGCCTTCTGTCTCGGCGAGGGCGTTCTTGCAATCCATCATACCGGCGCCGGTCATGTGGCGCAGTTTCTTGATATCTTCTATAGATACTGCCATTGTTTTTTCTTTTAATGGGTTAAGTTGGGGTGATTACTCGGCAGCCTCTTTCTCGGGCTCAGCGGCTGCTGCTGGAGCGGCGGCGGGAGCCTGCTGGGAGTCGTTGCGGCGCACGCGG
>USHH01000187.1 GCA_900554345.1 uncultured Bacteroidales bacterium
TGGACTGTCGGAGGGCTTTGGTGGTGGCTGCGCCCCGAACCCGTAAAACCCATATTGCCCGTGGTCCAGGTCGAGCCTGCCGAAACCGACGACATCGAACTCTACGGCGAATACGTGGGACGCATCCGCGCCCAGCAGTTCGTCGAAATCCGCGCCCGGGTGGAGGGCTTTCTCGAAAAAATGCTTTTCGAGGAGGGAACCTACGTCAAGAAGGGGCAGCCGCTGTTCATCATCGACCCCAAGCTCTACGAAGCCCGGGTAAACAAGGCGAAGGCACAGCTGAACAAAGACAAGGCTCTGGAACTCAAGGCCGACCGCGACCTGAAACGCATCCGCCCGCTCTACGAGCAGAACGCCGCGAGCCAGCTGGACCTCGACAACGCCATCGCCTCCTACGAAAGCGCCACGGCCTCCGTGGCGATGAGCGAGGCCGACCTTACGCAGACCGAAACGGCCCTGAGCTACACCACCGTCAGTTCGCCGATCTCGGGCTACATCTCCGAGCGCCTCGTCGACCCCGGCAACTATGTGGGGGGCGGCATGGGAGCCGTGAAGCTCGCCACCATCTACGACAACACCAGCCTTCAGGCCGTCTTCTCGCTCAGCGACTCGCAGTATGAGCTTCTCGTGGGGAGCCAGGGAGGCATCGGCGGTCCGCTCTACCGCGACGTGCCGCTCACATTCCGCCAGCCGATGAGCCGATCCTACACCACCGACCTCTATTATACGGCACCGTCGGTCGACACCTCGACCGGAACAGTGACCATGAAGGGCAAGCTCTCCAATCCCGACAACGAGCTGAAGAGCGGCATGTATGTCACCGTCTCGCTCCCCTACGGAGAGAATCCGAAGGCAGTGATAGTCAATGACGCGTCGATCGCCACCGACCAGCGAGGAAAATATATGTACACGCTCAACGACTCCGACAAGGTGGTCTACACCCCCATCCAGGCCGGCGACCTCTACCATGACACGCTGCGGGTAGTGGAGAGCGGCATAAAGCCCGGCCAGCGTTACGTCTCCAAGGCGTTGCTCACCGTCAGGCCGGGAGAGACAGTGAAGCCAAGACAGACACGCTAAAACCGAGAGAGCCATGTTTTCAAAATTCTTCATCGACAGGCCGATATTCGCCACCGTGATAGCGCTCATCATGGTGTTTGCGGGCATACTCTGCGTGCGCACGCTGCCGATAGCGCAATATCCCGACATCACTCCCCCCACGGTGATGGTGAGCGCGAGCTATCCGGGCGCCAACGCCTCGACTGTGGCCCGCACGGTGGGTGTGCCAATAGAGGAGCAGGTCAACGGCGTCGAGGGGATGCTCTACATGAGCTCCAACTCCGGCTCCGACGGCAGCTACTCGCTGACCATCACTTTCGAGAACGGCACCGACATCGACGAGGCGGCCGTAGAGGTTCAGAACCGCATCTCGCTGGCCAACGCCCAGCTTCCCGGCGAGGTGACGCAGCAGGGAGTGAGCGTGAGCAAGCGCTCGAGCAACAACGTGCTCTTCCTCGCCCTGCGCGGCGACTCCACGCTCTACGACGCCCTCTATCTCACCAACTACGCCCAGCTCCACATCACCGACCCCCTCTCGCGCGTGAAAGGCGTGGGCAACGTGATGGCGTTCGGCTCCGGGGAATACAGCATGCGGGTGTGGCTCAACCCGGAGGCCATGCGCGCCCGCGGGCTCAATCCCGCCGACGTCACGGCCGCCATCCGCGCCCAGAACATCGAGGTCGGCGTAGGCTCGGTCGGCAATCCGCCGGGCGACGGCAACGTCGATTTCGCATACACACTGACAAGTCAGGGAAGGCTCGTGACGCCGGAGCAGTTTGGCGACATAATACTCCGACAGGGGCCCGACGGGGTGCTCCGGCTTAAAGACGTGGCGAGAATCGAGCTGGGAAGCCAGGACTACAGCGCCATATCGAAGGTCAACGGCCAGTCGGTGGCCCTGATCGGTGTGGAGCAGTTTCCGGGTGCCAACGCGCTCGACGTGGCGAAGGGAGCGCTCGCCGAGATGGACCGTCTGCAGCAATACTTCCCCCAGGGCGTGAGCTATGAGGTGGTGCTCAACTCCACCGATTACGTCAAGGAGTCGATCGACGACGTGGTGGTGACCTTCGTGGAGACATCGCTCATAGTAATGATCGTGATCCTCCTCTTCCTTCAGAACTGGCGGGCGGTGGTCATCCCCATGCTCACCATCCCGGTGTCGCTCATCGCCACATTCGCGGTGATGAAGATCATGGGATTCTCGCTCAACACACTGTCGCTCTTCGGCATGGTGCTGGCCATCGCCATTGTGGTCGACGACGCGATCGTGGTGGTGGAAGACTGCAGCCGACTTGTGGACCGCGGCGACATCTCGCGCAAGGCGGCAGCCACAAAGGCCATGAGGGAGCTCACGGGGCCGGTGGTGGGAGAGGTGCTGGTGCTGCTGTCGGTATTTGTGCCCACGGCTTTCGTGAGCGGCATCACAGGCGCGCTCTACAAGCAGTTCGCGCTGACCATCGCCGTGTCGACGGCCTTCTCGGGCTTCAACGCCCTGACACTGACGCCGGCGCTCTGCGCCCTCTTCCTCAACCCGAGGAAGCCGACGAAAAACGTCATTTACAAGACCTTCAACAAAGGCTACGACAAGACGCTGCATTGCTACGACAGGATCATCTCGGCAATGCTGCGGCGCCCGGCCCTCTCCATGACCACATTCCTCGTGATCGCAGGCGTGGCCATTTGGGGCTTCATGAAATGGCCCACGAGCTACATACCCGAAGAAGACATGGGCTATTTCATGAGCTCCGTGCAGCTTCCCACGGGGGCGTCGCTGGAGCGTACACAGAAGGTGGTCGACGAGTTTGCCGCCGAGCTCAAGAAGAATCCCTACGTGAAAGACGTGATGACCGTGGCGGGCTTCTCCTTCATGGGAGGTGGCGCCGCCAGCAACCAGGGCTCGGCGTTTGTGGTGCTGAAGCCATGGAAAGAGCGCGGCCGTAAGGGCTCGATCGACAAGGTGCTCGCCTATGCCGACGAAGTGGCATCGAAAATCCAGTCGGGATATATCTTCTCGATCAATCCTCCTGCGATTCCCGGCCTCGGCGTCTCTTCGGGCCTCGAGATGCAGCTGCTCGACATCAACAGCCTCGGCCCCGAGGCTATGGTCAACGCCATCGCCACCGTGAGGGAGGCCGCAGCCCGCGACCCGCGCATAGCGCAGATCACGAGCCTATACGAGGGCGTGGTGCCGCAATATGACGTGAAGATCGACCGCGACCGGGTGGAGATGCTCGGCCTCGACCTCTCGGATGTCTACAGCGTGCTCTCTTCCTATATGGGAGGTGGATATGCCAACGACTTCATCGACTTCAACCGCACCTATCAGGTGCGTGTCCAGGCCGACGGCGCCGCCAGAGCTACCGTCACCGACCTGTCGAATCTCAGCGTGCGCAACGCCGACGGCGGCATGGTGCCTTTCTATACCTTCGCCGATATCAGTCCAGTGATGGGCGAGCCCACCGTGAACCGCTACAACATGTACACCACGGCGTCGCTCACCGCGACCCCCTCGAAGGGCACGAGCTCATCGGAGGGCATAAAGGCCATGGAGCAGATAGTCAACGACACCCTTGGGAAAAACTACTCCTACGCCTGGACCGGCATCGCCTATCAGGAGACACAGGCAGGCACCACCATCAGCTTCGTCTTCATCTTCGCCATCGTGATGACTATCCTTGTACTCTCGGCCCAGTATGAGAGCTGGACCGACCCGATAGCGGTGGTGCTCTCGATGCCTATCGCCATCCTCGGCACTATCCTCGGCTGCATCCTCATGCAGCAGACCATAAGCATCTACACCCAGATCGGACTCATCCTGCTGCTGGGAATGTCGGCCAAGAACGCGATCCTCATCGTGGAATACGCAATGGACTTCCGCAAGTCGGGCATCGGCATCACCCGGAGTGCCCACGACGCGGGCGTGATCAGGTTCAGGCCGATCATGATGACTGCCCTGGCCTTCGTCTTCGGCGTGATGCCTATGATGTTCGCGAGCGGAGCGGGAGCCAACAGCCGCATAGAGCTTGGCACGGCGGTGGTATTCGGCATGGCGCTCAACGCCCTTGTGGGCACGCTCTTCGTACCAAACTTCTGGGAACTAATGCAACGCGTCAGCGAGCGTTATCTCTCGGGGCTCTTCAAGGACCCCAATGCCGGAAAGACCGGTGCACCCGACCCCGTGCTGGCGAAGGAGAAACCGACAGAGCCGGCCTCCGGCGCGGCGCCTGCCGACGGCGACACGCCAGGCAACGCCTCCGGCTTCGACGATACCGGGCTGCCGACGTCAGTCTGATTTGCAGGTTTGATGCATTTTCATTATCTTTGGCCTCATGAATATGAGGCTATTGATCGCGACAGCGATATTATCGGCCGCGGCAGCCACAGCTGCGGCCGCCCCCCACCCCCGCTCGCCTCGGG
>USHH01000188.1 GCA_900554345.1 uncultured Bacteroidales bacterium
CCGCCAGCACAGTCCCTCCGACCCCCACACTCCCCTGCTCGAGGCGGCTGCCACCGACGCCATGAAGATGCGCAACAAGGCTCTGGGACGCCACACCACCATCGCGGCCGAGGAGCTGAGGATCATCGACATCGCCCTCCAGGACGAGAACGGCGCGGAGAAGAAGCTCTCGCAGGTGGCGGGAAAGGGAAAGAAGACCGTAGTGGCTTTCTCGCTGCTCACGGCCCCCGAGTCGCCGGCCTTCAACCGCGAACTGCTGAAGGTCTACAGAAACCACGGCGTGGAGATCTACAACGTCTCGCTCGATCCCGACCGCTATGCATGGCGCGACGCCGCCGCCAACCTCCCCTGGACCACCGTCTACGACCCCGAGGGTGAATATTCCACGACAGCCCGCAACTACAACGTGACGGAGCTTCCGGCCTTCTTCGTCTACAGCCCGGAGGGAGAGCTTGTGGCCCGCGCCTCCAATTTCGAGGAATTAAACGCCATGCTCCAATAAACCATCAGGGCGCGGGGGTGTTGTATGATTATAAACAAACCTGAAACTCCATTAAAAAATCTTAAAACACCACACGCCATGATCAGATCCCTATTCAGCATCGGCATCCTCGCCTGGGCATTAAGCTTCAGCGCCTCGGCGCAGACCACCGCAGTCAAAGTCAAGGACCACCGCACCAACCCGGAGGTCTACTTCCTCCAGGAGGGCGACCTCCCCAACAGCCTCGAGCTCCTGCCGGGTCCGCCCGATGCCGCCTCCATCGCTTTTCTCTACGACCAGGCCCGCTACAACTGGGGCAAATCGATGCGCGACACGGAGCGTGGCGAGCAGGCGTTCCAGGACGCGAGGGTAAACGGCGACGGAGTGCCCAGGGCATTCTCGGAGGCGTTCGGCATCCCCATCACCAAAGAGGGCACTCCTGAGATCTACAGGCTTGTGGTGGGCATGCGCGAGGACGCCGGCGACCTCGCCACCCGCGAGGCCAAGAACCACTACAACCGCACGCGTCCCTACGCCTATTTCGGCGAGGACACCTGCAATCCGGAGCAGCAGGCGGAGCTCTCCACCAACGGCTCCTACCCCTCGGGCCACACCTCGATAGGATGGGCCACGGCGCTCGTGCTCTCCGAGATCAACCCCGACCGGCAGAACGAGATCCTGAAGCGCGGCTTCGAGATGGGCGAGAGCCGCGTGATCTGCGGCTACCACTTCCAGAGCGACGTCGACGCCGGACGCATCACCGCCTCAGGGGCAGTGGCACGCCTCCATGCCGACGAGGGCTTCGCCAGCCAGCTCGCCAAAGCCAAGAAGGAATTCGCCAGGCTCCAGAAAGAGGGTAAGGTGAAACCGGGAGCGCCCCACACATCCAGATAACCACCGGGGCGCCCCTGTGAGGGGCGCCCCATCAGACATCCACTATAACCTATTCAAAAGTCATGAAGAAACTATACGCAGCATTCATCGCCGCAGCCTTAGGCGCGGGAATGATCACGGCCCAGGATTCCGACGAGCCGAAATTCAAGATAGCGCCGACCGGACGCATACTCCTCGACGGGGCGCTCTATGCCTCCCCCCAGAAGGAGCTTTTCAAGGATGGAGTGGCGATTCCCGACGTGAGGCTCGGAGCCAAGATGAGCTACGGGAAATGGGACGCCAAGGTAGACGTGGGCTTCGCCTACAACAAGGTGGGCCTCAAGGACGTCTACATCGGATATAACTTCAGCGACAAAGCGCTTTTGCGCATAGGCTCGTTCATACATCAGTACGGCCTCCAGAGCGCCACGAGCTCGTCGATGAAAGTCACGATGGAAGAGCCTGTGAGCAACGCGGTCTTCAACGACGACCGGCAGCTCGGCGCGATGTTCGTGTATTATCCGGAGGATTTCCTTGCCACGGTGAGCGTGCATGCGGAGCCGTCGGCATCGAAAGTGATACTGACGCCCAACCAGTTCAACCAGGAAGGCTACGGAGTAAGGTCACGACTCGTCTACCGGCCGATACACAGCGACGGAAAGACTGTGCAGGTGGGCATCAGCGGCGCCTTCTCCACACCCCAGCGCGACTTCCGCTACGACGAGGACGGCGAGGAGCGCGACGTGCACGACAGTTTCCAGTTCAAATCCAACTGGCCGACCCGCGTGAGCCAGGTGACGGCCATCAACGCCCTCGTCGACCACTCGATGAACCAGTGGAAATTCTCCCCGGAGCTGCTTCTCAGCTACGACCGCGTGGCCCTTGAGTCGCAATACTACTTCAATCAGGTGAACCGCCGCGGAGGCCTCCACAACTTCCGGGGGCAGGGCGCCTACGTGATGCTGCGCGGCCTCATCCTCGGCGACGGGTATGGCTACAACTTCCTCGACGGCGGCCTCGCCACGCCGAAGGCGAAATCGCTCGAATGCGTGCTCGACTACAACTACACCTCGCTGAGCGACCGCAAGGCAGCCATCTTCGGCGGACGCCTCAACGACTTCTCGGTGACTTTCAACTACTACATCAACAAATACATGATAGCGCGCCTCCACTACAGCTACACCTACGTGTGGGACCGTGCCGGCGTCGGGCCGCGCACCCTCAACGGCTTCATGGCCCGCCTTCAGGTAATATTCTGACATAATGGAACTCGACTGGAAGGAGAAGCTCTCCGCTCTCCGCGCCACACTGCCACAGGCCGACCCCTCCGCGACCACCACGGAGGAGCCGGCCCCGCCTGTCGCCCCGCGGCAGACAGGCCCCCTGCACATCGTTTATGAGAAAAAAGGACGCAAGGGAAAGCCCGCGACCATAATAGAGGGACTCACCATCGGCGCCGAGGCCGTGGAGGAGCTCGCCTCCGAGATGAAGAAGAAGCTGGGCGCCGGCGGCTCATGGAGGGAAAGCGAGATCCTCATCCAGGGCGACCGGCGCGATGACGCGGCCGCCTTCCTCCGCTCCAAAGGCTTCAGATGCCGGTAGCACCCTCTCTTCCGACAGTCCACACTCCGAATCCTGAACCAACCTTACATCCTGACACACCATGCTGCACCTGCAACGAGCCTCCGCCGGGTCGGGCAAGACCTACACCCTGGCACGCACATTCATCACCGACTTCCTCGTGGCCACCGCCGACGACGGCAGCCCCCCTCTGCCCGACATCTCGGAGCGCCTCCCCGGGGCCCCCCCCCGACGCCGCCAGCCACCGTCTGCGCTTCAAGGAGGAGCTGGCCGACGCCCTGCCCCGCATCCTCGCCGTGACCTTCACCAACAAGGCCACCAACGAGATGAAGCAGCGCATCGTGGAGCGCCTCGCCGAGCTCTCCCGTCCTACCCCCGGGACACCTTATCTCGCCGAGCTCCGCGAGCTCACCGGCTCTTCCACGGCCCTGATCGCGAAGATGGCGGGCGAGGCGCTCGCCGTGCTGCTCAACAACTACAGCGACTTCAAGGTGTCGACCATCGACTCCTTCTTCCAGACCATCCTGCGCACCTTCGCCTACGAGACCGACCTCAACGACACATACCAGATCGAGCTCGACAGCGACTACGTGGCCGAGGCATCGCTCAAGGCTCTCCTCGACGACATCGACGCCCGGCGCAACCCCCGCGGCGAATACTGGGCCTCGCACATCATGAGGAAAGCCCAGAGGAACGACAACAAGGGATGGAACGTGTTTCAGGACAGCACCGCCTCCACATCGGTCTACCGCAGGATCATCGGAAGCATCAAGCGGCTGGAGAGCGAGGACTTCAAGCAGATCAGGGAAGACCTCGACATCTGGGCCGGGGAGCATCCCGACTTCGGCCGTGCCTACGGCGAGGCGGCGCGCCGCGTGGAGGCCCGGCTGAAGGAGCTCCACACCGAGATGCTCGGCGCCATGAGGGCGCTGCCTCCCCTCTTCGCCGCCCACGGCCTCGACATCGAGAAAGACTCCCGGCGCTATATGGGGAGCCAGGTGCGGAAAGCGCTCTCGAGCCGACCCGGCGACCTCGACACCAGGACAAAATGGCTCACCTGGGACTCCGGCGAGGAGGCCGTGAAGGCCGCGCTCGTCAAGAAGCTCCCCGACACCACGCTCGGCGAGCTGCGCGAGGCGGCTGCCGAAGCCTACGCCCTCCACGAGGCATGGCGCGAAGAGCTGATGTCGCCCGCCTACAGGCTCTGGAGCATCTACGACCGCCTCCTCCCCTTTCTGGGGCTCATCATGGAGGTGAGGAAGAAGACAGGCGAATATCTCGAGACCACCAACTCGGTGCAGATCGGCGAGACCAACTCCATACTTCGCCGCATCATCGGCGACGACGACGCCCCCTTCATCTACGAGCGCCTCGGCTCACGCATCAACCATTACCTCATCGACGAGTTCCAGGACACCTCGCGGCTCCAGTGGGAGGTGCTCCATCCCTTGGTGGCCGAGAGCATGGGGCGCGGCCAGGACAACCTCATCATCGGCGACGCCAAGCAGAGCATCTACCGCTTCCGCGGCGCGACCATT
>USHH01000189.1 GCA_900554345.1 uncultured Bacteroidales bacterium
TCGCTGCGCCCCGTGGCAGTGGGTATGCGCCTGCCCGACCTCACGCTGCTCGGCGCCGGCGCCACATGGCGATTCACTCCCGATTTCAGCGTCTCGCTGCGCGGCGACAATCTGCTCGGACGCCATGACGCAATCCTCCCCGGCCTTCCCTCCGAGGGCGTGTGTGTCACGGCAGGCTTCCAGTGGCTTTTCTAAACCATAGGCCGCTTTCCGCCGTTACATTTAAAGATGAAGACTCAAAATCTAAGCAACATGGATTCAAACAAGGTAACACTGGCTTATCAGAACGAAGACGACCGCGCCTACGGGCTTGCGGGCATGGCCATCTCGCTGGCCGCCCTCAACGCCATCGACAGGGTGGCCGAGGTGTCGCTCGACGCCGAAGGCCCGATGGTGAGCTTCTCTCACGCGTATTACTTCGCCGGCTCGCCCTCAGTCTCGCCCAAGGCCACGTGGGACAATCTGATACAGAATTTCCATATCACTACCGCCATGGTGATGGCCAACGTGCTCTCCCGCTCTCTCGTGAGAATGAAGCGCGAGGCGCCGCGCCAGATCCTCGACGAGATACATCAGGAGGTGATCAGCGAGGGCACCGAGACCTGCGGCCTCGAGCGCGACGAGATCGACAACCTCTACAACCGCACCCTCAGCTATACCAGGCGCATCTTCGCAAACCCGCGGCTCCATCCCGCTATCGAGGAGTTTGTCAGGGTGCTCTCGCGGCGCCGGGTGCTCTCCGGCATGGAGATCCAGGATGAGCTTCACCTGCTCCAGCTTATCTGACAGGCCACGGCAGCCCATGAGCACCGCCAGCCCCAGCCTACCACATCCGCCACTCGCTTTCCACCACATCTCGGTCGACTGCGTGGTGGCGGCTTTTGATGGACTCAGGCTGCGGGTGCTTCTGCTGCGTCGCCTCAGCGACGGCCTCGCCGACTACAAGCTGCCCGGCTCATTGATATTCCAGGACGAGGACCTCGACGAGGCCGCGGGGAGGATCCTCACCACCCTCTGCGGCATTCCGAGGGCGCGCACCCGTCAGTTCAAGGCTTACGGCTCGAAAGACCGTACCCGCGCCCCGCGCGACGTGGACTGGCTTGAAAACACCCAGCACGTCAGGGTGGAGCGCATCGTCACCATCGCCTATCTCGGCACCCTGCGCCTTACCGGCACCCTCCAGCGCCGTGTCGCCTCCCGAGGCGCCGAGTGGCTTCCCGTCGACGTGCTTCCTCCGCTGGCCTTCGACCACCGCCAGATCATCGCCGACGCCGTGGAGACATTGCGTCGCAACGCCGAGGCCGAGCCGGAGATCATCTTCGGAATGCTCCCCGCGAAATTCACCGAGTCGATGCTGAGGCGCCTCTTCGAGGCCCTCTACGGCAGAAAGCTCGACGTGCGCAATTTCCATAAGAAGATGGCGGCTATGCCCTATATACAGCCGCTCGACGAATTCGAGACCGGAGTGAGCCACCGCGCCGCCCGCTATTACAGATTCGACCGCGCGGCCTATCATCATCAGAGAAAATGACACCAGCCACAAGAATCATAGCGACCGGCGACGCCGACGCTGCCGTCGCCGCCTTCCTTCAGCTGCAGGGAGGGCGCTACGCCGTCATCACCGATGCCACCGTAGAGAATGTAGCGCTCCCGCGCCTGAAGCGTGTGGTGGCCGGGGCTGCCGACATCATTTCCCTCCCGGCGGGTGAGGCGTCGAAATCGGTGGAGGGGGCCGTGGAGATATGGCGCCGCCTGGTGGCGTCAGGCCTCACGCGCCATGACGTAGCCGTGTGTGTGGGCGGAGGTGTCGTCACCGACCTCGGAGGCTTCGCTGCCTCCACTTTCAAGCGCGGCATAGCCACCGTCAACGTGCCCACCACCCTGCTCGGCGCCGTCGACGCCGCCGCCGGCGGCAAGACAGGCATCGACTTCCTCGGGCTGAAAAACGAGATCGGCACTTTCCACCATCCGCTCTCCGTAGTGGTCGACGCCTCTCTCTTCGCCACGCTCCCCCGCGAACAGCTCCTCTCCGGATATGCCGAGATGGTCAAGACCGCACTCATCTCCGACCGCGCCGTCTATGAGGAGATGCTCGACTTCGAGGCGCTCGCTTCCGACCCGGAGCGTCTCACGGCCCTGACCTCATGGTGTGTGGAGCGCAAGATGCAGGTGGTGGCGGCCGACCCGGAGGAACACGGAGTGAGGAAGACCCTGAATTTCGGCCACACCGTGGGCCACGCCATAGAGACCGCGGCCCTTCTCGACGGCCATGAGATACCCCACGGCCACGCCGTGGCGCTGGGAATGCTCCACGAGCTTCGTCTCAGCAGCCGCTTGCTCGGCTTCCCGAGGGAAGATGTGGAGCGGTATGCGGAGTGCGTGGCATCTCTTTATGCCGGATGTCTGGAAGGAGTGGACCTGACGCCCGGACGCCTCGTGAAGCTGATGGCCCACGACAAGAAGAACACCGGCTCCGGCCGCATAGCCCTCACGATGCTGCGCTCCGTAGGCGACGCCGCTTTCGGACTCGGCGTGTCGCCCGCCGAGATGCACGATTATCTCGCCGCTACCGATATTGCCCTATAGGCGACACAACGCTCAAAGGCGTTTTTTTGAAACGACAGTGGGGAAATAACAAAACTATTTGCTAACTTTGCACCCAAATATGTCGTTACGGCAATAACTACAACGCGACGTGGAAACCAAGTATATATTCGTCACCGGCGGAGTGGTGTCTTCGCTCGGCAAAGGCATCATTTCATCCTCAATGGCGCGCCTGCTGCTCTCACGCGGCTATAAGGTCACCATTCAGAAATTCGACCCCTACATCAACATCGACCCTGGCACACTCAATCCCTACGAGCACGGAGAATGCTACGTCACCGTCGACGGCCACGAGGCAGACCTCGACCTGGGTCATTACGAGCGGTTTACAAATATCCAGACCACCCGGGCCAATAATGTCACCACCGGACGCATCTATCAGAGCGTCATCGACAAGGAGCGTCACGGCGACTATCTGGGCAAGACCGTGCAGATCATCCCCCATATCACCGACGAGATAAAGCGCCGCATGAAGCTTCTCGGCAACAGCGGTGACTTCGATTTTGTAATCACAGAAATAGGCGGCACCGTGGGCGACATAGAGTCGCTCCCCTTCCTGGAGGCCGTGCGCCAGCTCCGCTGGGAGCTCGGCCGCAACGCCGTGTGCGTCCACCTCACCTACGTGCCCTATCTCCACGCTGCCAAGGAGCTCAAGACGAAGCCCACGCAGCACTCCGTGAAGCAGCTCCAGCAGCTGGGCATCCAGCCCGACGTGCTCGTGCTCCGCACGGAGAAAGAGATTCCCGCCTCCATGCGCAGGAAGGTGGCCCAGTTCTGCAACGTCTCGCCCGAGGCCGTGATCCAGAGCATCGACGCCCCCTCTATCTATGAGGTGCCTCTGATGATGCACTCCGAAGGGCTCGACCGCATAGTGCTCCGCACCGTGGGGCTTCCCTCCGACGGCGACCCCGACCTCGGCCCCTGGAACGACTTCCTCACCCGCCTCAAGACGGCTGGCGAGGAGGTACGCATCGGCCTCGTGGGGAAATACGTGGAGCTTCAGGACGCATATAAGTCGATCAACGAGGCGCTGATGCAGGCAGCCACTTACTGCGGCCACAAGCTGAAGCTGATTTACGTGCATTCAGAGAAGCTCGACAAGGGGAATGTCGACGAGAAGCTCGCACAGCTCGACGGCGTGGTAGTGGCCCCCGGCTTCGGCCACCGCGGCATCGAGGGTAAGTTTGTGGCTCTCGAATGGTGCAGGGCCCACGACGTGCCCACCTTCGGCATCTGCCTCGGCATGCAGTGTATGGTGATTGAGTACGCCCGCGACGTGCTCGGCCTTGAGGGAGCCAACTCCACCGAGATGGATCCGGCCACGCCCTACAACGTGATCGACCTCATGGAGGAGCAGAAGAGCGTCACCGACAAGGGGGGCACGATGCGCCTCGGCGCCTACAGGTGTCGTCTGGAGCCCGGCAGCCGCGCCGCGGAGGCATACGGCTCCACGGAGGTCTCGGAACGCCACCGCCACAGGTTCGAGTTCAACGACGAATACCGCGAGCGCTTCGAGAACGCCGGCATGAAATGCGTGGGCAAGAACCCCGACACCGGCCTGGTGGAGGTGGTGGAGGTGCCCTCCCTAAGATGGTTTGTCGGCACCCAGTATCATCCCGAATACCAGTCGACAGTGCTCAACCCCAATCCTCTCTTCATATCGTTTATAAAGGCCGCCATCGGCTATAAGGAATCTAAAGAAAAGAAGTAACCACCCACCCATCAGTATGGATAAGAACACCATCTACGGCCTGATACTCATGGCCCTTGTCTTTTTTGGCTTCATGTGGCTGACACCGCGTGAGACGCCCGAGCCTCCCACCGATACCGCCGCCGACACCGCGACCGCAGAGGCAGCGGCGCCC
>USHH01000190.1 GCA_900554345.1 uncultured Bacteroidales bacterium
GGAAGGAGAAGGGCCGCCAGGCGAAAGGGGGGGAGACACTACCGACCCGGCCCCGATCACGCAGTTGTCGCCGATCGTGACGCCCGGCAATATCGTGACGCTCCCGCCGATCCACACGTTATTCCCGATGACCACTGGCATCGACCACTCCACCAACCGGTTGCGCTCTTCCGGCTCCACGGGATGGCACGCCGTGTAGATGCTCACGTTCGGGCCGATGAACGCGTTGTCGCCGATCACCACCTCCCCCTCGTCGAGCACCGTCAGGTTGAAGTTGGCGAAGAAGTCCTCCCCCACCCGGATGTTGACCCCGTAGTCGCAGCGGAACGGCTGGTTGACCTGTATGCGCTCGCCACAGCCGCCCAGGATGTCGCGGATGGCGGCGCCGAGTCCCTCGCGGTCGTCGGGCATGCAGTCGTTGAACCGCCGCGTCTTCACCCGCACGGCCATCAGCATATCCGTAAGATAACGGTTGGCGGCATCGTATGGACGCCCGCTCTTCATCTCCTCCCAGATGGCCTGCGCCTCCGGGCGCCGATCGGGACACACCCCGAATCTCTCGTCTGTCATTTTCATTCCTTTTTATTTTTCCGCTGCAAATTTAATACAATTCCGCCAAAAGATAATGCCTCCCTGATATGTTATATTAGGTAGGCGCCGATAAAACGGCCGCGACGATATATGAGGAAATATTACAAATGCGATGGCGGGTTCAAGGCCGCGGCCTCTGCGGAGGAAGCGGTATGGATCGACATCACGGACCCCGACAGCAGCGACAGGACATATCTCACCGACGAGGAGGGGGTGCCGGAGATGTTTCTCGAATACCTCTCCGACAAGGACGAGCGGCCGCGCGTAGAGCGCGACGGCCAATGGATGATGACCATCCTCCGCATCCCCGTGGAGTGCCGGGCCGGCGATATGCCCTACGCCACGGTCCCTATCGGCGTCATCAGCAAGGACAGCCACCGCGTGATCACACTCTGCTGCCATCCCTCACAGCTCACCGCCGACTTCGCCAGCCACACCAAGCAGAAATGCATCGAGGTCGGCGACGTGGCCGAGTTCACACTCCGCATCTTCTACAGCACGGCCTACCGGTATCTCTCAAACCTCAGGACCATGACCTCCGACGTGACCGGAGCCGAGAAAGACCTTGAGAAGTCGATCCAGAATTCCGACCTCATATGGCTCATGCGGCTGCAGAAGTCGCTCGTCTTCTTCAATACCTCCATAAAGGGCGACATGATGGTGCTCGACAGGATACAGAAGATCTTCGGCAACCGTCTCGACGCCGACCTCGTGGAGGACGTCGACATCGAGTTCCGGCAGGCCGACTCCACGGTGGCCATCTACAGCGACATCCTCGAGGGCACCCTCAACTCCTACGCCTCCATCATCTCCAACAACGTCAACAGCGTGATGAAGCGCATGTCGGGGCTCTCGATAATGCTCATGGTGCCCACCTTCGTGGCCTCGCTCTACGGCATGAACGTCGACATCCTGCTCGGCGGCGTGAGATACGCCTTCTGGATCATCATCGCCATCGCCGCCATCCTCACGGCGGTGGCCTTCATTATCCTCCGAAGGCTCAGATGGGTGTAGCCCGACGTATGCCCCACGCCGCCCGACCCGCAGTCCGACACAACAATTGCAATGACGCAAACGTTATCATTTGAAAGAATCTCATACTATAATCCAAAAGAAAAGCCAATGGCAAAACTCACCCACCAGAGGATAAGCATGCTCCACGGAGTGCTCCTCATCGCGCTCTTCTCCTGCGCCGCCTTCTACATCGGAGACGCCCAGATATTCAAAGACATATCGTTCAGCCCGATGATCATCGGCATCATCCTCGGCATGATATACGCCAACTCCCTGCGCAACAACCTGCCCGAGACATGGGTGCCCGGCATACAGTTCTGCTCCAAGAAGATACTGCGCCTCGGCATCATCCTCTACGGCTTCCGGCTCACTTTCCAGGACATCGCCGCCGTCGGCGTGGCCGGCATCGTGATCGACAGCATAATAGTGGCCGTCACCATCCTCGGCGGCATCGCCCTCGGCAAGCTCATGAAGATGGACAGCGACATCGCGCTGCTCACATCCGTGGGAAGCGGCATCTGCGGCGCGGCCGCCGTGCTCGGCGCCGAGTCGACGATCCGCACCCAGCCCTACAAGACAGCCGTGGCCGTGGCAACCGTAGTAATCTTCGGCACCATCTCGATGTTCCTCTATCCGGTGGCCTACCGCTCCGGCCTCCTCGACCTCGGCCCCGAGCAGATGGGCATCTTCGCGGGCTCGACGCTGCATGAGGTGGCCCACGCCGTCGGCGCCGGAAACGCCATGGGCACCGACATCTCAAATTCCGCCATCATCGTGAAGATGATACGCGTGATGCTCCTCGTACCGGTGCTCCTCATCCTCGGTTTCTGGGCCGCACGACGCACAGCCGGCTCCGAGGCCTCCGGCGAGAAGGGAAAGATCAACATACCCTGGTTTGCAGTCGGATTCCTCGTGGTGATCGCCTTCAACTCCCTCAACATCCTGCCGGAGTCGTGGATCAACGTGATCAACTACATCGACACCTTCCTGCTCACGATGGCTATGGCCGCACTCGGCGCCGAGACCAGCATCGACAAGTTCAAGAAGGCCGGCGCAAAGCCGTTCATCCTCGCCTTCTGGCTCGACCTCTGGCTCATCGGCGGCGGATACCTCCTCGCCAAGTATCTCGCCCCCGTCTGGCTATGACCAGGATCGGCATCCTCAGCGACACCCACTCACACTGGGACGACCGCTACGCCGTCTATTTCAAGGACTGCGACGAGATATGGCACGCCGGCGACATCGGCGACATCTCCCTGCTGGAGCGTCTCGAGGAGATCGCTCCGGTCAGGGCCGTGGCCGGTAACGTCGACCACGGCGCCGTGAGACGCCGATGCCGCGAGCTCGAGATCTTCCACGTGGAAGACGTAAACGTGCTGCTCACCCACATCGGAGGATATCCCGGCCGATGGGCGCCCGGCATGAAGAAGCTCCTCACCGACCGCCACATCAACCTCATGGTGGACGGCCACTCACACCTGCTGAAGATCATCTTCGACAGGGAGACCGGAGCGCTCCACATCAATCCCGGAGCCGCTGGCCTCCAGGGATGGCAGAAGAAGCGAACGCTCGTCAGGCTCACCATCGACGGCGCCGACATGCGAGACGCCGAGGTAATCGAGCTCGGTTAACAGTACCCTTTTTCGCTTTATATTGACGCATGATGGATTTTTTTGCTAATTTTGCAGAAAATTCAACAGTTTTGACATGAATACAGACAACAAAGATAAAAAAATCGTGCTGAGCGGCATCCGAGCCACCGGCAACCTGCACCTCGGCAACTACTTCGGCGCCCTGAGCAAGTTCGTAAGGATGCAGGACGACTACGACTGCCGCTACTTCGTGGCAGACCTCCACGCCCTCACCACACACCCAGACCCCAAGATGCTCCACGAGAACGTCAAGGACATCCTCGCCGAGTATCTCGCCGCCGGACTCGACCTCGAGAAGAACGTGCTATACGTGCAGAGCGACGTGCCCGAGATCGCAGAGATGTACCTGCTGATGAACATGCACGTGGGCATCGGAGAGCTCATGCGCACCGCCTCCTTCAAGGACAAGGCCCGCAAGGCCCTCGGCATCTCCTCCGACGGCGACGAGATAGAGAAGGAGATCATCGGCAACCAGACCAACCAGCGCGTCAACGCCGGACTCCTCACCTACCCCACGCTCATGGCCGTCGACATCCTGATCCACCACGCCGACTTCGTGCCCGTGGGCAAGGACCAGGAGCAGCACCTCGAGCTCACACGACGCTTCGCACGCCGCTTCAACTCCTTCTACGGCGTCGACTACTTCGGAGAGCCCGTCAACTTCAACTTCGGCGGCGAGGCGCTCAAGGTGCCCGGCCTCGACGGCTCGGGAAAGATGGGCAAGAGCGAGGGCAACTGCATCTATCTCGTCGACGACGAGAAGACGCTACGCAAGAAGGTGATGAGGGCAGTCACCGACGAGGGGCCCAAGGAGCCCAACCAGCCCGTGAGCCAGCCGGTGGAGAACCTCTTCACACTCATGAACCTCGTCTCCGAGCCGGAGACCGTGAAGCACTTCCGCGACGCCTACGCCGACTGTTCCATCCGCTACGGCGACATGAAGAAGCAGCTGGCGGAAGACCTGCTGAAGGTGACGCTCCCCATCCGCGAGCGCATCCTCGACATACGCAGCAACGACGAATACCTCTCCAAGGTGGTGAGGCGCGGCGCCGAGGCCGCACGCGCGGCCGCCGCCGACACACTCCGCGACGTCAGGGAGATCATGGGCATCAGGAAATTCTGACGATGAGCCCAAGACATAACACACCGACTCACCGGCGGCCGGCGGCATCATGGATGCTTCCGG
>USHH01000191.1 GCA_900554345.1 uncultured Bacteroidales bacterium
GATACAGAGGGATTTCGGGATCAGGCGCTTTAACGCCTCTGTCCGCTCCGCACTCTTACGTCCCCAGAAATAAGCCAGGGCCGCGAAGCATAGGGTGATCAGGATCCCGATCCGGCGAAGCGCACGCAGCCGGTCGACGGCGCCAACGACGGCGCCAGCGGCGTCGGAGTGCTCCTCGAGCTCGCCCGGCAGCTCGGCGCAAAGGCGCCCGCCGTCGGCATCGACCTGCTGATGGTGGACCTCGAAGACCGGGGCACCTCGGGCGACGAGGAGTCGTGGGCCCTCGGCACGCGACACTTCATCGAGAACCCGCCCATAGCCGGATACGCCCCCGACTACGCCATACTCCTCGACATGGTGGGGGGCGAGGGAGCCACATTCTGCCGCGAGTATTTCTCGGAGCAGGCCGCCCCGCAGATCGCCGCCGCCGTCTGGGCCGAGGCCCACCGCGCCGGATACGGCCAGATGTTTCCCAACCGCATGGGGGGCGCCGTGACCGACGACCACGTGCAGCTCATCAACCACGGCATCCCGGCCATCGACATAATAGAATACCACCCCGACGGCGACTCCGGATTCAATCCCCGCTGGCACACCACCTCCGACACCATGGAGGGGATAGACCGCGCCACCCTCGGCGCCGTGGGGCAGACGGTGGCCAACCACATCTACGGGCTCTGACCCCGGACACATAAAACCTGACAATCAAAATTTCATAATAATGGATTTCATAGAAGAACTGACATGGCGCGGCATGGTGCACAACATGATGCCGGGCACGGCCGAGCAGCTCGCCAAGGAGATGACGACGGCCTACCTGGGCATCGACCCCACCGCCGACAGCCTGCACATCGGCCACCTCTGCGGAGTGATGATGCTCCGCCATTTCCAGAGATGCGGCCATAAGCCGCTGGCCCTCATCGGAGGCGCCACGGGCATGATCGGCGACCCCTCGGGCAAGTCGGCGGAGCGCAACCTGCTCGACGAGAAGACACTGCGCCACAACCAGGAGGCCATCAAGCGCCAGCTCGCGAAGTTTCTCGACTTCGACAGCGACGCCCCCAACCACGCGGAGATGGTGAACAACTACGACTGGACCAAGGACGTCTCCTTCCTCGATTTCGCACGCGAGATCGGAAAGCATATCACTGTCAACTACATGATGGCGAAGGACTCGGTGAAGAAGCGCCTCAACGGCGAGGCCCGCGACGGGCTAAGCTTCACGGAGTTCACCTACCAGCTGCTCCAGGGCTTCGACTTCCTGACGCTCTACCGCGAGAAGGGATGCAGGCTCCAGCTCGGCGGCTCCGACCAGTGGGGCAACATCACCACCGGCGCGGAGCTCATACGCCGCAAGGAGGGGGGCGAGGTCTTCGCGCTCACCTGCCCGCTGATCACGAAGGCCGACGGCGGAAAGTTCGGCAAGACGGAGAGCGGCAACGTATGGCTCGACCCGCGCTACACCTCGCCCTACAAGTTCTATCAGTTCTGGCTCAACGTGGGCGACGAGGACGCGGAGAAATACCTGAAGATCTTCACTTTCCTGACGCGCGAGGAGATCGCGGCGCTGAAGGCCGAGCATGAGCAGAACCCCGGAGCCCGCCCGATGCAGAAGCGTCTGGCCAGGGAGCTCACGGTGATGGTGCACAGCGAGGAAGACCTCGCCAACGCGGAGGCCGCCAGCCGCATACTCTTCAGCAACGACAGCGCCGACGCACTCCACTCGCTCGACGAGAAGACACTGCTCGAGGTCTTCGAGGGAGTGCCGACATTCGAGATCGACCGCGCGGCCCTCGAGGGGGGCATACCGCTGCTGGAGCTGCTCGCCACCCACACCAAGGTGTTCCCCTCGAAGGGGGAGGCACGCAAGATGACGCAGCAGGGCGGCGTGAGCCTCAACAAGCAGAAGGTCGCCGACCCGGCGATGACCGTGGGCGCCGACTTCCTGCTCAACGGCAAATACATCCTGGCCCAGCGCGGCAAGAAGAACTATTATCTGATCATAGCGAAATGAAAGGCATAAGACTTATGACGGCGGCGGCGCTCACGGCGCTGCTCGCCACCGCCGCCGGATGCAGCGACGACAACGACGGCGTGTCGCCGGGCGACAGCATCTTCCAGCAATACGAGGTGACGGTGTTTCCCGAGGGAAACAAGGCGGCCTTCGCCAATTTCCGCCTTGGCTCCGCCACCGGCGAACGCGTGGAGCTGACCGACGGCTCATGGCTGATGATCAACGCCATGACATGCTACTACCAGGAGCCGACGAGCCCGACGGTGCCGGAATTCAACTACTCGATGGTGATACCGGCCAACCACGAGGAGGCGATCTTCACCTTCCGCCGCTCGAAAGACGTGGAGCTGGTGAATTCCGTGAAGCTCGGCGACGAGAAATTCGTGACCCTGCCGGAAGACATCAAGACCGTCGCCAACGGCGAGAGGATACCCATTGGACTCGGCGACATCGCCCCCGGGACGGTGGAGGTGAAGCTCTACGACGTGTCTCACCAGACGCTGGGCATCATCGACAGCTATCCGGCCACGGTGTTTGCCGACTTCTGCGTGTTTGACAACGTGCCGGCCGGCACCTACACGCTGGCGGCCGACGTGGTGACAGTGGCCCCGACGACGCAGAACGACGGCACGGCGGGGGGCACCATCACGAAGCGTGCCCGCGTGACGCGCCAGGATATCAAGGTGAACTGATCCGAGGCGCCTCGCGCGCCGACCTTACCATACGGCCCTGTCGCAGGCTCCTGCCTGCGACGGGGCTTACTCATTCAGCCGACAGACGCCTGATGAAGGTCTCTGTCGGCTCCGTTATGTTCAGCTTCCGCCGCAGATTGTATTTGATGCAGTCGACGGTGCGCACCGAGCGGCTGGTGACGATGGCGATCTCCTTCGACGTCATCCCGGCGAGCATGAACGCGCACATCCTCACCTCCGCCTTCGTCAGCTCCGGACACGCCTTGAACAGACGGTCGAAAAACTTCTGGTTGACCTCCTCGAAATAGACGCGGAACATTTCCCACACGTTCTCCTGGGCGCTGAGCGTCTTGAGCGACCCCTTGATCCTTGTGGCGAGCTCGTCGCGCCCCAGCGAGCCGTCGTCGACATCACGCTCTATATTGTTGAGCACCTCGTTGAGGCGCGTCATGTGCATCGTCATGGCCGAGAGCTGCCTGCTGCGCTCCCCTATCGACTCGCTGGCCCTGCGTGCCTCCTCCTCGCGGATAGCACGGTGGGCCTTCAGCTCCTCCCTCATGACCCGGCATTCGCCGGCGCTTCTCCGCATGCGCCGCCACACGAGCCCGAGGGCCACCAGCGCGCCGAGCAGCAGCGCGCCGAGGGCGATGGCCACGGCGCCGAGGACCGTGACCCTTGAGGAAAGACGCGCATTGACGGAGTCGCGGTCGCGACCTTCGTATTTCTCGGCGAGATTGTCGAGATAGTGGCGGCTCTGCCCTGTGTAGAGGGAGTCGGCAAGGATATAGGCCTTCTTGAGCTCACCGAGCGCCGTGGCGAGATCGCCGCTGGCTTCCGCCACCCTGTAGCGGATGTTGTAGAGGCCCCCTTCCCAGGGAGTGCCGACAAGCATATCCATCTCCCTTCTGTATTGCGACAGAAGCCTCAATGCCCCCTCAACATCTCCCCTCTCCAGCAGCAGCCCGGCGTACGAGCTCACGGCCGACATGTAGTCGGGATGATAGTCTTTCACGTCGAGCACCTCGCGGTAATACTTCTCGGCCATGTCGAGCTCCCCCTCGTGGTGGTAGATGCAGGCCATGTTGATGGCCGTCATGCCGAGGGGCTCGTATTTTCCCATCAGCTCACGCGAGAGCTTTATCTCCCTGAAGGCGGTGGGATAGTCGCGGTCATCGATCGCCATGCTGCAGCGGCTGTAGTGAAGGAAACCGAGCTTCAGCTCCTTCAGTCGGGCAGGAGCGTCGGATCGAGCGAACCGCTCGTAGGCCCTGTCGGCACGCCTCATATACTCCCGCCGCAGCTCCGGCGACACTTCGGAGAATATGTGGGCCAGCAGCCTGTTGGCCTCCATGTCGAAATACGTGAGGGAGTCCGGCTTCCGGATGGAGAGGATGCGGTAGCAGTTTTTCACCGCCTCCTCCGTGAAATTGGAATAATACTGCGTAGCGGCGAGATAATTGAGGTATTTGCTGTAGAGGGAAACCGAATCGGGCGACACAATGTCGCCAATCCTTTCGTATGTCCTCATCGCCCGGCTGTAGAGGCCCATCTCCTGAAGCAGGGAGCCCTGCTCGAAATAGAGGGCCGCGTCGCGGGGCGAGCGGGCTATCAGCGAATCGTAGAGGGCGATGCGCCGTTCGGCGCCCAGCGACCTGTCGCGAGCCCGCCCCAGCCAGGAGGCGCAAATTACCTA
>USHH01000192.1 GCA_900554345.1 uncultured Bacteroidales bacterium
TGGCTTGCCGAAGTCGTTGAAGGCGTTGGCAGTGGATGCCGTGAGGATCTCGGCGCCGCTCACGGAGCCCTTTATCCCGGCCAGATCGACCGATATCTCCGCCTCCTCGCGCAGGTCGGTGTTGACAAGCGAGATGGTCGTGGCGCCATCCTTGGTCGAGGCCGTGGCGCTCACCATCGGCACCGTGCGCTCGTCGGTGGTGTGGCGCACGGGAGTGTCGACCTCCGCCGGCACAAGGCGCGCCCCCTGGTGGGGCACATACATCCGGAACACATAATATGTCGGGGTGAGCACCATCTCGTCGCCGCGCGTGAGCACCATCGACTGGAGCACATTGGCGATCTGGGCGATGTTGGTCATCTTCACGCGGTCGGTGAAGGTGTGGAAAAGATTGAGCGAGAGGGCCGCCACCATGGCGTCGCGCATGGTGTTCTGCTGGAAGAGGTGGCCGGGAACGGTGCCCGGCTCCTCGTCCCACCACGTGCCCCACTCGTCGACGAGCAGGCCCACGCGCCTGTCGGGGTCGTAGCGGTCCATGATGTCGCAGTGGCGGCGCACCACCGGGCCGACCTCCAGGCATTTGCCGAGCGTCCAGTAATAGTCGTCGTCATTAAACGCCGTCGCCGAGCCCTTGGAGCCGGTCCAGCCGAGCACGGTGTAGTAATGGAGCGAGATGCCGTCCATATAGCGGGCTGCGTTGCGCATCATCACCTCCGTCCAGTTGAAATCGTAGTCGGAGGCGCCGGAAGCCACCTTATAGAGCCTGTTGCCGTTGAAGTTGCGGCAGTAGGTCTGATAGCGGCGGTAGACGTCGGAATAGTATTCGGGCGTGAAATTGCCGCCGCATCCCCAGCTCTCGTTGCCGACGCCGAGATATTTAAGGTGCCAGGGGCGCTCGCGGCCGTTCTTCCTGCGCAGCTCGGCCATCGGGCCATCCTCGGCCGTGATATACTCCACCCACTGCGCGAGCTCCGCCACAGTGCCGCTTCCCACATTGCCGCTGAGGTATGGCTCGCAGCCGAGCAGCTCGCAGAGGTTGAAAAACTCATGGGTGCCGAATGAATTGTCTTCCACCGTGCCTCCCCAGTTGCTGTTGACCATGCGGGGGCGCGAGGCGCGCGGGCCGATACCGTCGCGCCAGTGGTATTCGTCGGCGAAACATCCTCCGGGCCAGCGCATCACGGGCACATGGAGCTCCCGGAGCGCTTCGAGCACGTCGTCGCGGTAGCCGTCGGTGTTGGGGATCTCAGACTCGGGGCCTACCCAGAGGCCGCCGTAGATACACGTGCCGAGATGCTCGGCAAACTGCCCGTAGATCTCCTTCCCGATAATCGGGCTCCCGTCGGATGGGCGGAGACGGACCTCCACCTTACTGGCGGGGGGGGGGGGGCGCGCGGCGGCCGCCGACAACCAGCGCGCCCGCCATAAGCAGGGCGCATGCTGTCAGCGACGCTTTCATTTCTTCACCTCCGCTTTGTGGAAACGATATACGGAGAAGGTGTTGGCGGGGAGCACCGTGGTGTAGTCCTGCGCCATCTCGAGGGCCTCGGTCTTCGACACGGGCACCACCGTCGCGGGATTGGCGAGAGTGTTGTCGGCCTCCGGGTTGTCGGCGTGGAGCGTAGTGGTCTCCACGGAAGAGAAACCCTGCTTTCCGCGCATCCCCTTGAAGTCGAGCTTCAGGGTGCGGGGCTCGGAAGAGGTGTTGACGGCCTTCACGATGATGTCGCCCGTGGCGTCGTCGGCCGCTGCCGTGGCGAAGAGTCCGGCCTGGTCGGCGTTGCCGGCCACCGGCTTGCCCTGCATGGTGAGGGGCAGCGCGCGGTCGCCGCGGTTGTGGGTGTAGAGCTGCTGCACGTAGTAGCTTGCGGAGGGCACGGAGGCGAGGTTGTCAAACCATACCATGTCGGGACGCCACTGCCAGCCGTCGACGTGGGCCAGAAGAGGCGCGTAGGTGGCCATCTCCACGACGTCGGCGTTGCGCTCCAGCCCCGTCATGAACGCGGCCTCCAGCAGCGAGGCGTTGAAGTGGTTGAACTTCTTTCCCCGGCCGTGGCAGGGGGATTCCCCGGCGCAAACCCTCCGGCCCCCAGCAGTGGGGCGGATAGTCGTCGTAGCGGTTGCCCTCGGCGAGAAACCAGTCTTCGGGGCGGTAGAAGTGCTCGTCGACGAGGTCCACGCCGATGCGTCGCATCTCGGGCCAGAGGTAGTCGAAGTCCTTCCCCTCGGAGTTGGGGCCTGAGGAGCCGATGACCTTTATGTCGGGATATCGCTCGCGGATCGCCTTCACGAAGGGCTCGAGGCGCTCCACGTATTCGGGGCCCCACTGCTCGTTGCCCACTCCGAGATAGCGGAGGCCGAAGGGCGCGGGGTGTCCCATCTCCGCCCTCACGGCTCCCCACTTCGTGGAGGGATCGCCGTTGGCGAACTCTATGAGGTCGAGGGCGTCGTCGATATATGTCCGGAGGCTGTCGAGGGGAATCTGGTGGTCGGCGTCGTTCTGATACTGGCACACGAGGCCGACGTTGACTACGGGAAGCGGCGCGGCGCCCATGTCCTCGCTGAGCTGGAAGAACTCATAGAAACCGAGGCCGTTGCTCTGGTAGTAGTCGGGGAAGAAGCGCCAGGGGAAGGTGTAGTGCCAGCGGTTCTCGTTGAGCGGGCGGTTCTCCACGGGGCCGACGGTGTTCTTCCACTGGTAGCGCGTGGCCGGGTCGGTGCCCTCCACGATGCAGCCGCCGGGGAAGCGGAACACGCCGGGACGCAGGTCGGCGAGACGCTGCGCGATGTCGGCGCGCAGGCCGTTGTCGCGCCCTTTGAAGGTGTTGGCTGGAAAGAGGGAGATGTGCTCGAGGTCGACCTCGGTCTCCGGCTTGACGAGGAAGATGCGGAAGCGGGCCTTGGGGTCGGTGGTGTAGGGACGCAGCTGAGCGGCGTATTTCTTCCATTCATTGCCGCTCACCTCGATTTCGGCCGATGCGAGCACCTGGCTCTCGGCGTTGACCGAAGGGTTCTCTATCTCGACGCGCAGTTTTGCCTTCTGCCCGGAGGGGACGCGGGCGTAGAAGGAGGCGTTGTAGAGGGAGTCTTTCTCTACGCCGATGCCGAAGAAGCCCTCGTTCTCGAGGCCGGTGTGCTTCTCGCGGTGGCCTGCGCCGCCGAGGCGCACGTAGTGTGGATTGCGGTCGAAGGGGCCGTCGTCGCGCACCTCCACGTCGCCGAAGGCCACCCATCCCTGGAGGGGCTGCGGAAACTCGAAGGAGCGGTTCTTGATTTTCTCGGCGTAGAGGCCGCCGTCGGAGGCATAGTTGATGTCTTCGAAGAAGAGGCCATACATGGTGGGGCTGATGGCCCTTCCCTTCGCCTTGGTATCGACGGTCATGGTATATACGCCGTCGGTCTGCGCCAGAGCTGCGGGAGCCGATATGGCGAGGGCGGCGAGGGCCGCCAGTGTGCGGGATCGATTCATAAATTATATAAGATTGAGGTTCAGTTCATGGGGAAATGCGAAAGCGCCGCGCGGGAGGCGCGGCGTCAGCGCAGACGGAGCATGCGTCCGGGCTCGAGCGGGTCGGAGGGGGAGAGCATGTTTAGCGAGCAGAGTCGCCGGAGGGATAGCCCGGCGCGGGCGGCGACGGAGGCCGGGGTGTCGCCGGCGGTCACCACGTAGGTGGAGTGGCCGCTGAGCGAGACCCTGGCGGCGCGGAAGCCGGTGCGGAATTCGGCCTGCTGCTGCTGCTGTACGCTGCGCTCGCTGTAGCGCTGCATCTCGGGCGCCGTGGTGACGTAGTCGAAGAGGGTGGCGGGATTCACGGCGGCTCCCATCATGCGTGTCTCGAAATGGAGGTGGGGCCCGGTGCTGTTGCCGGTATTGCCTCCGAGGGCTATGGCCTCGCCGGCGGCAACATACTCGCCGGGAGTCACCAGCGAGCGCAGCAGGTGGGCATAGCGGGTCTCGATGCCGTCGGGATGGGTGATCACCACATAGTTGCCGTAGCCGCCGGCCTCGAAGCTCACCTTGTCCACCACTCCGCTCATGGCGGCGCGCACGGTGTCGCCGGTGCGCAGGTGGAGGTCGATGCCGGAATGGTTGCGGCCGAAAGCCGGTCGGTAGCCGAACGAGGAGGTGACGCGTCCGGGCACGGGGCGCACGAAGGCAGCCGTGGAGAAGGTGGTGGCGTTGAAGGTGCGGGCGTAGTTGGGGCGCATGCCTTTCTTCAGCATTCCCTGCGGGCGGTGTGCCGTCGAGGAGAGGGCGCCGGCGACCACCATGCCGGTGGCCACGGCGTCGAGGGTGGCGCCCTCTGT
>USHH01000193.1 GCA_900554345.1 uncultured Bacteroidales bacterium
CGTCGGCCGGAGTGGCGACGGTGTAGTAGATGCCGTCTCTGACGGTGCCACCCTGGATCTCATAGTCCACGCCGTTGATGAAATCGTAGCCGGAGGCCAGGGGACTCAGGACACCGGTGTTGGCGTCTATCCGCGCCAGGTAGGCCTGGTCGTAGGTAGTCATGGTGTCGAAAGCGCCTACAGCCCCGAAGAGGTTGCCCCTGAAGGCGGCGTCGGCCGGAGCCGCGGGCGGCAGGAGCAATGTGGCTGCAAGAGCGACAAGAGCGGTAGAAAAATGTCTCATGGTCGTATCGAATTGTAGATCAGAAAAATTTTACGAAATAGAATAATGGTAGAATTATGTGGTTATATCCAATAAAGAACACTGAAGACAGCGGCAAAGCTCCGGTTTATGAGCCGGATGCATACTGTGGAAGCAAAATTAGCAATTATATTTGGAATAATTGCTAACTTTGCATCCAAAAACCGGACCGAGAGAGTTAATAAACCATAAAACGGAAAAAATGACAAACGGACTGAAAAGGCTGTCAGGCCGGCTGGCCTACAGGCGTGAGTACGGAAGCCTGCTGAAGATAGGGCTGCCGGTGCTCGTGACTCAGCTGGGCATCATCGTGGTGAGCTTTGCTGACACGATGATGGTGGGAGCCTACGGTCTCGACGAGCTGGCCTCGTCGGCGTTTGTCAACAGCCTGTTCGTGATAGTGGTGGTGATGCTGATAGGGTTCGCCTCCGGGATGACGCCTCTGGTGGGCGCCCTCTACGGCCGGGGCGAGAAGCGTGAGGCCGGGCGCATGATGGCCGCGGGGCTCCAGCTCAACGTCGTGGTGGCGCTCTGCTTCACGGCCGTGATGGGCGCGATATATTTCCTGCTGGGGCATTTCGGCCAGGACGAGGAGCTTCTGCCTCTGATCAGGAGCTACTATCTGGTGATCCTCTGCTCGCTGGTGCCGGTGGCGGTGTTCAACTGCGTGCAGCAGACGGCCAACGCCACCACCGACACGGCGACGCCGATGTGGATCATCCTGGGGGCCGACGCCCTGAACGTGGCGGGCAACTACGCGCTGATCTTCGGCCACTGGGGCTTTCCGGAGATGGGACTCCTCGGAGCCGGCATCTCCACGCTGGCGGCCCGCATCTCGGCGATGGTGGCGATTCTGGCCGTGGTGCGCTGGCGGCGGCGCTACCGTCCCTACTACGAGGGGGCGGTGGAGGCGTCGGGCTCCCGGGCGCAGCTGCGGCGCCGGATATGGCAGACGTCGTATCCGGTGATGGTGCAGAGCGGGGTGGAGTGCGGACTCTGGACATGCGGCGCCGTGGTGAGCGGCTGGTTCGGCAAGGTGCAGCTCGCGGCCTATCAGGTGGTGAACACCATAGCGCAGCTGGGCTTCATGATCTACATGAGCTTCGGCATCTCGACGTCGATCCGGGTGGCCAACTTCACGGGTCAGCGCGACGCGACGGCCGTGAGACGCGTGGCGAAGGCCGGGCTGAGGCTCAACCTGCTGATGGCCACGCTCTCGTCGGCGGTGTTCCTGCTCTTCACGCGCGATCTGGTGGTGATGTTCACGCCGGAGGCGTCGGTGATCGCCGTGGCCGTGACGCTGGTGGTGCCGCTGGTGCTCTATCAGTATGGCGACGCCGTCCAGATCACCTACGCCAACGCGCTGCGAGGCACGTCGAGGGTGAAGCCCCTCTTCTGGATCGCCATCGTGAGCTATCTCCTCGTGGGGATTCCGCTGCTGCTTCTGCTGGCCAAGGGGCTCGGCTTCGAGGTCGTGGGGGTCTACTACAGCTTCAACGGCGCCCTCGTGACGGCTTCCGTGCTGCTCTACACGGCTTTCCGGAAGACCCTGCGGGGCCAGGAGCGGGAGTTTGCCGGCGCCTCCCGCGGAGAAAGATGAGTATTTTAAGACACTTTAATATAAAAAATTGTGAATTGTCTGTAAAAATATATTACTTTGCAGCACAAAAGCAATAACAGCTCAATGGGTAAAATCATTGCAATAGCAAATCAGAAAGGCGGAGTGGGCAAGACGACCACCGCGTTCAACTTAGGGTCATGTCTGGCGCTCGACGGCAGGAAGGTGCTTCTTGTGGACGCCGACCCGCAGGCCAACGCCACATCGGGGATGGGCCTGGATCCGGCGGCGGCCGAAGTGTCGGTCTACGAGTGTCTGGTCGACGGCTACCCGGCCCGGGAGGCCATAACAGGCACGGCCATCGAGGGCCTCGACATCATCTGCTCGCGCATCGACCTCGTGGGGGCCGAGGTGGAGCTGATGCAGAAGGCCGACCGCGAGCACTCGCTCTCCCGGGTGCTGGAGCCGCTGCGCGGCGACTACGACTACATCCTGATCGACTGCAGCCCCTCGCTGGGCATCATCACGGTCAACGCGCTGACGGCCTCCGACTCGGTGATCATCCCGGTGCAGGCCGAATATTTCGCGCTGGAGGGAATCTCGCAGCTGCTCAACACCATCCGCATCATCAAGAGCCGGCTCCGCCCGAGCCTGGAGATCGAGGGTTTCCTATTGACAATGTATGACGCGCGGCTGCGCCTCGCCAACCAGATCTTCGAGGAGCTCAAAAGCCACTTCGGCGACATGGTGTTCTCGACGGTGATTCCCCGCAACATCAAGCTGTCGGAGTCGCCGAGCCACGGCATGCCGGTGGTGCTCTACGATCCTGACAGCCGCGGGGCGATCGCCTACGGGCAGCTCAGCAAGGAGCTCATAGCGCGCAACCGCCGCAAACGGACGGCCCCGGAAACGGCCCCCACATCCAAGGGCTAACAAAACATAACCTGCATGACACCGAAACGTAACGCGCTCGGCCGCGGCCTCGACTCGCTGATCTCGATGGGCGACGTCCAGACCTCCGGGTCAAGCGCAATAAATGAGATAGAGGTCTCGCTGATCAGGCCCAACCCCGACCAGCCGCGCTCGAGCTTCGACGAGGAGTCGCTCGGGGAGCTCGCCGCGTCGATCAGGGAGCTGGGAGTGGTGCAGCCCCTCTCCGTGAGGATGGCCGACGACGGCACCTACCAGATCATAGCCGGCGAAAGGCGCTGGCGCGCCGCCCGCATGGCCGGGCTCAACACCGTGCCGGCCTACGTGCGCACCGCCAGCGACTCGGAGGTGACGGAGATGGCGCTGATCGAGAACATACAGCGCGAGGACCTCAACGCCATAGAGGTGGCCCTCGCCTTCCGCAAGCTCATCGACACCTACTCCCTGACGCAAGACCGCCTCTCGGAGCGCCTCGGCAAGAAGCGCGCCACCGTCGCCAACCACCTGCGCCTGCTCAAGCTCCCGGCCGAAATCCAGCTCGGGCTGCGCGACCACAAGCTCGACATGGGCCACGCCCGCGCCCTGCTCTCCGTGGCCGACCCCAAGGAGCAGCTGCGACTCTACAAGCGCATCCTGAAGGAAGACCTAACGGTGCGCCGCGTGGAGGAGCTCGCCAAGGCAATACAGGAGGGCGACGCGACGGCGCCGGCCGACAAGGGCCCCGACCCCTCGCTCACCGCCGCCAACCATGAGTTTGCCAGGCAGCTCTCATCCTGCTTCCCCTCCCCGGTGAAGTTCTCACGCACGGCCTCCGGCAAAGGCTCCATAACATTGAAGTTCAACAACGACAACGAGCTCCAGCAGCTGGTGGAGCTCTTCGAGAAAATCAGCAAGCAGCAGTGACGATGCCTCAGCTCCGACGAAGCGACACCACACGGCAGCCGGCTGCCGTGCGCTGGCTGATCATGGCGCTCTGCGTCGTGATGCTCCAGCCGGCCGAGCTCTACGCGGCCTGCCGTATGCCCGGCATGCGGCAGGAGCTGCGTCAGGAGCCCCAGACGCCACAGGAGCCGCAGACGCAAGGGCAGCCTGCCGCGCTCCCCGCCGACAGCGCGGCATATCTCGACGCCGACCTGCTGCTGCTCGAGCCCGCCGACACCACGAAGACCGTGGTGGAAGACGAGAACTCCCCATATCTCCTCAAGGGGAAACGCCGCTTCGATCCCAGCCCCACGAGAGCCGTCTGGCTCTCGGCGCTGTTTCCCGGGCTCGGCCAGGTCTACAACCGGCGATACTGGAAGCTCCCCATCGTGGTGGGCGGCTTCATGGGCCTCGCCTACGGCACGAGCTGGAACAACGGCCAGCTCCGCGACTACACCCAGGCCTACCGCGACCTCACCGACAACGACCCCAACACAAAGAGCTACATGAACTTCTTCCCCCCTACGACGTCGGAAGACCAGCTCGACAAGACATGGCTCACCAACACCATGCGCTCGCGCCGCGACTACTA
>USHH01000194.1 GCA_900554345.1 uncultured Bacteroidales bacterium
AGGGATATGCCGCGGGGGGGGGGAGCGGACGGCTGCAATGGCAGCAGCTCGCCATCATCGACATAGTGGGGGCCAATGCCGCGGGCCGGCGCCGTCCCGTGGTGTTCGACTCCTCTGTGAGGCGACGTTTCTACGGCTGGATGGAGGCTGCCCTGAGGCCGACGCTTTTCGGCAGGGTCTACCTCCCCGGGGGCGACACCGCAGCGATGTGCGACCTCGACGTCAGGAGTGCGCTCGCGCTGCGCGGTGGCGGCTTCTCGAGGAATGCCGGCCGCGACGTGCCGTATCTCGACCCCACGACCGCCACCCAGCTGCGCTGCCAGCGCTCGGCGATGATACGCCAGGCGCGCCGCATGCTCGCCGTCGGCGACGCCGGAGGCGCGCTCCGTGTGGCTCTGGCAGTCGACTCCGTATTCCCGGCCTCGGCTATTCCCTACATGTATTCCCCTGCAGGCGACTCCCTCTATTACGAGGGGCATGAATACATATCGCTGCTGCGCGACCTCGCTGACGCCACCGGCTTCCGTCAGGCAGCCCTGAAGGCAGATACACTGCAGACCACTCTCCGGAGGCGTCTTGACGCCTACCGCACATACTACAACTCACTTCCTCCCGGCCGGCGCCATGCCCTCTCCTATGAGACCCTGCGCATGCTGCGCCACCCACAACCCAAAAGCAAATGACACCCGACATACCTCCAATCTTCCTCATCGGCTACATGGGGTGCGGCAAGACCACTTTCGGACGCGCCCTCGCCAAGGCCACCGGCCGCGACTTCATCGACCTTGATTTCTATATCAGCCAGCGTTTCCGGGCAAGCATCCCCGAGATTTTCGCCGACCACGGCGAGAGCGGTTTCCGCCGCATGGAGAGCGCCATGCTCCGCGAGGTCGGGGAATTTCCGGACGTGGTGGTAGCCTGCGGCGGCGGCACTCCCTGCTTCGGCTCCAACATCGACTATATGCTCGGTCGCGGCCCTGTGGTGTGGCTTCAGGCTTCGCGCCGGAGACTCCTCGAGAGGCTGCTGCGCGGACGCCAGCGCAGGCCGCTCCTCGCCGGCAAGACCGACTCGGAGGTGGCTGCCGTCATCGACGAGGGACTCCGCGCCAGAGAGCCCTTCTACAGCCGCGCCTCCATCACCTTCAACGGCGACCGTCTGGAAAACCGAAATCAGATTTCCGCCTCCATTGATGATTTTTTGAGGGAATTCCAAGATTTATTTGCATAGTATCGGGCTATTTGCTACTTTTGGGAATTAATAACCGGGCAGCATACACTTTGGCCGCCACTATAAAATCTATTACATCATGACACAGAAGAATAATTCGTGCGACAGCGCTACGCTCGAGGAGCCGAAGCCTGTGGAGGGTGGAGCCCGCAGGCCAAGGATCGGCATCGCGGGCAATAATCCCGACTCCGACGAGACGCGCATGCTGCTCACTCCCGAAGGATGCGGCATGCTTTGCAGCGGCGGTTTCGATATATGCATCGAGAGCGGCGCGGCCATTGACATATCGTTCACCGACGCCGACTACACCGGCTTCGGAGTATCCGTGGTGAGCCGCGAGGAGGTGCTCCGTTCTGACATCGTGCTGTCGTTCAGACCTCTCCCCGCCAAGGACATAGCACGCATGAATCCCGGAGGCGTGATGCTCTGCATGATGGACACCTCCCTTTTCGAGCCCGAGGTGATCAAGGCCCTGCAGACCCACAGGATCACTGCCGGATGCTTCGACAACATGTACAGCTACAACGACGAGCCCGTATTCGCCAATATCCTCGACGAGATCGACGGACGCGGCGCGATCATGTATGCCCAGGAGGCCCTTTCCTATTCCGGAGGGGGTAAAGGCGTACTGATGGCCGGCGTGGCGGGCATCAATCCCTGCGAGGTGCTCATCATCGGCGACGGCAGCGATGTCTGCGCCGCAGCCAAGGCTGCCATGGCCGTCGGTGCTTCCGTCACGCTCATGAACAACGACATCTCCGCCCTCCAGGTGGCCAAACAGTATTGCGGCGACCAGCTCAACTGCGTGGCCATACATCCCAAGGTGCTTTATAACAAGGTGAAGACTGCCGATGTCATACTTCTCGGCACCTGCACCCGCACTTTCGAGTTCCCCAAGAACCTCTCGCCGGCGCTCAAGGACAACGTATATATCCTGAGCTTCGAGGAGACCCACCCCTCCATCTCCGTGCCACGCACGGTGGCCATGGCCTTGAGCAATGTGCTCGTCAATTTCTTCAACGAGCTTCTGATCAAGGGGGGATTCAAGGAGATGGTGGCGTCCACCCAGGGTGTGCAGTGTGGCGTCGTGACCTACGGGGGCACTCTCGTCGACAAGCTTGTGGGTGCCTATCTCGGCATGCCGAGTGTGGACATCAGCGTGTTGCTTGCCACTAACTGAGCCGCCTTTACACCTGAATCCGCTTCCGAGGCATGCGACACCGTAAGGCCCTGATACATCTCGTGTCGTCCAACCGATGGACCGGCAAGGAGCGCTACGCTCTCGACATCTGCCGCCATTTCATCGGCGAGGGGTGGAAGGTCTATGCCGTGACGCGCGACGCCCGTGGCGTCGACCCTCTTTTCAGCGAGCACGGCGTCACCCTGCTGCATGCCCCTCTGCGCGGCGTCTTCGACCCCTCAAGCGCCCTCTCCATAGCCTCGCTGCTCAGGCAGTGTCCGGAGGGAGACACCATTGTCCACGTCCACCATTACCGCGACGCCTTCACCGCCCTGCTGGCCCGCAAGATAGCCCGACGCCCCGACGTCAGGGTGGTCTCTACGCGCCATAACGCGCGCAGGGCCCTCAACTCGTGGCTGCTGCGCCGCATCTACCGCAATCTCGACGCCCAGGTCTTCCTCTCGCGCCTCGCCTATTCACGCTTCATCTCCACATGGCATTCACGCCGGCTCCCCTTCGATGAGGAGCGAACGGTGATTCTCGCCAACAGCCTCCTTGTGGAGCGCGCCGACATCCTCCCGGAGCCTCCCCGCGGCATCGTCACCGCGATGTTTCACGGAGCTCTGGAGCCGGGGAAGGGACTCGAGACCCTCATCGACGCCATGTCGATACTCAAGGATGACAGGATACGTCTGAAGATTGTGGGTGGCGGCAGACCCGACTATTCCGACGCGCTGCGGCGACGCGCCCAGGCACGCGGCGTAATGCATAAGATCGACTGGCACCGCCACACTGACCAGCCTATGGAGCAGATGAGAGCCTGCCATTTCGGAGTGCTCCCCACCGTGAGGGAGGAGGCTTTCGGGCTCGCCAACATAGAATACATGGCTTGCGGGCGGCCGCAGGTCACTACCTCCAGCGGCGCTCAGCTCGAATATCTCACCGACGGGCGCGAGGCGTTTATCGTGCCTCCCCTTAATGCCGCGGCTCTCGCCGACGCCATGCGTCATCTCGCGCTCGATTCCGCCCTCCGCGCCCGCATGGGAGCCGCCGCCGCGCAACGTTTCAATTCCACCCTCGCCTGGCCGCTCTTCATCTCCAGGCTACGGAAGGTGTATCTCGGTAAATAATCTCCCGCTATGGCCGACAATTATCTTGAACGCAAAATGGACGATCTCCGCGGCGGCCGCCTTTCGGCCCGTCCTCTGGCGACGTCCTCTCCACGCAAGGGGATGTTTTCAGTGCCGTTCCCTCCCAGACGCGTGGCCGTAGCCGGCATCGACGACACAGGGCTCGCTGTTGCCCGTTCATTTCTCAAGGCCGGATGCCGTGTGGCCCTCTTTTTCGATGACGCTGAGGAGGGGATGCGTCTGGCCCACGACGAGGGATTCCGCTTCCATCGCGTTGATGTCTCCGACCCTTCCTCTGTCGAGACGGCGTTCCTCTCTCTGGCCGATGCATGGAGGGATGTCGACATCGTTGTCGATAATACCTCCGGGTGCTCCGTGGCCACGTTGATCAGGCGTCTGTGGACCCGGCGGCGGTGCCGCCTTCCCGATGCCTCCGGCTACATGTCGCGCATGATGATGATATCCCGGAGGAAAACGAGTTGCCCTTCCGACGCACCGGCTTTCCCTGACGACCCGGAGGAGGGGAGCGGCATAGCCTCGCAGCGCGTCTTCATCGATGAGATGTGTCCTGACGGCATCTCCAGCATTGTGGGAAGACTATGTCTCTTCCTCGCTCTGCCGGGTAACGAATGTATAAAAAACACCTGTATATGACAAGAAACCTGTATATGACAAGAAACCTGCTGATATCCGCCGTGATGC